>NZ_JAMOKU010000031.1:0-70525 GCF_023656845.1 Parabacteroides sp. Y3-G-102
GATAATAAGAATGAAGAAGATGCAATTTCTCTTCTTCGCTGTAATGCTCATGTTTTTTGCGCATAATAATTACACATTTTATTGTTATTGAATGTGTCTACCTATATCAGCATAAGACAGAAACCATTTGCTTCGCTACTCGAACTCGGACGATCCCGGGAAAGAATATATCAAGAATGATCGCTATTAATTACCGTAACATTCTGAATTTAGTTACTTTTGCGTAGAAATCTAATTGTAATTCTCAATATCATGAAAAAGATAGGACTAATGTTGGCCTTATTATGGGTGATTTGTGCGCTCTCGTGGGCTACTTCTCCGAATGCCCGTATTAAGGGGCAGTTAATAGATGCCTCTACGAATCAAGTGATTAATTATGCGGATATCTTTCTGTTTACGATGGGAAGTGAAAAAACTTTGCAACAGACTTTTCCGGACGATCAAGGACGTTTCTCGTTTACTAAGGTGGCTCCGGGTAATTATGTGGTCATGGTCCGTCTGATGGGATATGATGTGTTTACAAAGAATGATATCATCTTGGATGCCTCGTCTCCGGTGGATTTAGGTAAGTTGATGATGAGTCCCTTGGAGGTAGGTATCGCCGAAGTGGAGGTAGTGGCCGAGAAACGCCAATTGGTTTATAAGTTGGATAAGAAAGTGGTCGAGGCCTCTTCCAATATGATGGGAGGAGGCGGTTCCGCCGTGGATATATTAGAGAATACGCCTTCCATACGGGTAGACGCGGAAGGCGATGTTACTTTTCGTGGAAGCAGCGGCTTTTTGGTTTACATAGATGGTAAGCCGAGTGTCTTCTCGGGTACACAGGCTTTGGAGCAAGTCCCGGCCGGGCATATAGAGAATATAGAGATTATCACGACGCCCTCCGCCAAGCATGATACGGAAGGCGACGTGGGTATCATTAATATTATCACGAAGAAGCATTCCCAGCGGGGATTGAGCGGGATGGTGAATCTCTCGGGAAGTACGTGGCTTTCCCGCCATGTCGATTTCTTGTTGGCACAGCAACATCAGCGTTCCCGTTGGTACATCGGCGGACAGTGGACAGACCGGTTGCGCAAGAGTGATTTCGACCAAGAGAAGATGACGGTGGTGGGCGATCAGACCACTACCTCGCATTCCGTCGGGCCTCGTACGGGAAACAGCTATCATTATACGATGAAAGGCGGTTGGAGCCTGAATCTTCCCAAGACAACCATCGCGTTGGATCTGGAGGGCGGCTATGGCGGAAATAAGCGTAAGGGAGAAATGAACTATAAGGAAACCCGTTCGGTAGCGGGCGGCTCTCCGGTGACGGAAGATTATCGAAGCATAGATGATTATGATAATGATGAGAATATAGGTTTGGGAAGTCTGGCGGTACAGCATAAGTTCAACGATAAGGGACACGAGCTTTCCGGTAGTGCTTATTACAAATATGGCGGCCATGCCTTGGAATATTTCTTTAACGACTTGATGTCCTTGGAAGGGCAACGCCAACAGGGGCACCGTGCTTATGAGGCCGAGCACCGGGAAACGATGCGTATCAATCTGGATTACGCCTTGCCTTTCGGGAAAGGAGGTAAGCTAGAGGCGGGTTACCAATATTATTCTTATCTGGAAGACGGCGATTACAATATGGAATGGTGGGACCCCAAGGGACAAACGTTCTTTTGGCGTGACGATATCTACAACACGTTTTATTTTCAAGAAGGGGTGAATTCTATCTATACGATTCTTTCCCATACGTGGAAGAATTTAGAGGCGCAAGCCGGCGTTCGGGGAGAGCATACGCATACGGTCTTGCGAAGTTCCGTGGAGGGAGCGGATCGTACGAAGAATCGTTTTGAGTTTTTCCCATCGGTGCATTTGGGCTATACGTTCCCGAATGAACATCGTTTGTTGGCTTCCTATTCCCGTCGTACCACACGTCCGCAGCTTTTTTATATGGAGCCTTATATTACGTATCGTGACTTTTATACGGCCGAGATCGGTAATCCGGATATACGTCCGGAGTACATCAACTCCTTTGAATTGAACTACCGGAAGAGTTTCGGGGAAAATACGGTATCCGCTACCGCCTTTCATCGGTATCGAAAAGATAAGATCGAGCGGTTGCGCGTACCTTATTCAGCCGGTGTAACCTTAGACTCGATGTCAAACGTAGGACATGATTATTCAACAGGTATCGAGCTAAGTGTCAGCCTGCATCCGGTACGTTGGTGGAATACCACGGTCAACGGAAACGTTTATCATTATAAGGTGAAGAACGAACAGGCCGCCGGTGGAAATACGACCTCAAGCACCAATTACGATATCCTATGGAATAACCTGTTTAATCTGGGGAAATACACCCGTATCCAATTGGATGGTAGTTTTGTAGGCCCTTCCGTAACGACGCAGGGCCGTACGGACGCTTATTGGTACGCGAACGTAGCCGTCCGCCAGCAACTATGTAACCGAAAACTAACCGCCACCTTAGCTTTCCGGGATATTTTCCGTTCCGCCAAATATATCAGCGATATCCAAACGGCAGATTTACGTTCCCTGACACGTATCAAACCCAAATATCCACAAATCACGTTGACGTTGAGTTGGACATTTAATAGTTTCAAGGCCAAATCCACCCAAGCGAAAGAAGATCGCTCGGAGATGTTCGAGGGTATAAAGCATTAGTATTATATCTTCGCGGTTATTATGCTATTTAATTCGATTGAATATTTGATTTATTTGCCAATCGTATTTTTATTGTATTGGCTTGTCTTCGGAAAGCGACTACGACTACAGAATTTATTTGTAGTCGTAGTTAGTTATCTTTTTTACGGGTGGTGGGATTACCGGTTCTTGGCATTGATAGCCCTTACCTCTTTCTGTAGTTGGCTGAGTGGGATAGGAATAGAGGAAGTACGTGCGAGGGCGGGGAAGATACCTCGCTGGTTCGATAAAGGTATCGTGGTTGCGAATGTCATATTAAACTTACTGATACTCTCTTTCTTCAAGTATTACGACTTTTTTGTGGATAGTTTGGTAGATGCTTTCTCTTATATAGGGATTTCATTGCACATCTCTACGCTTTCTCTCTTATTACCGGTCGGGATTAGTTTTTATACATTCCAAGCCTTAAGTTATACGATTGACGTGTATAGAGGTAAATTGCCGGTGACAAGAGATATCGTTTCCTTTTTCGCGTTTGTTAGTTTTTTCCCACAGTTGGTGGCTGGCCCTATCGAACGGGCTACTAACCTGTTGATACAATTTGAGAGACCTCGCAGCTTCGAGTATAACGACGCTGTAGATGGGATACGACAAATGATGTGGGGGTTTTTCAAAAAAATCCTGATAGCCGATAATTGTGCCTTGGTCGTAGATGACATATTCGGGAACTATGGAAATTACCCGGCTAGTACTTTGCTATTGGGAGCCGTTTTGTTCTCATTCCAGATTTATGGAGATTTTTCCGGATATTCAGATATCGCTATAGGTACAGCCAAGTTGTTTGGGATACAGTTGAGGCAAAATTTCCGGTATCCCTATTTTTCTTTAGATATAGCCGAATTTTGGAGACGTTGGCATATCTCGTTGAATACTTGGTTCGTAGATTATGTATATATTCCCTTGGGAGGTAGCCATAATGGTTTCTTTAGACATATTCGGAATATCTTGATCATATTTTTCTTGAGCGGTCTTTGGCATGGAGCGAACTGGACATTTGTGGCTTGGGGTGTTTACCATGGTTTGCTATGTATAGCATTGTTGATACTAAAGAAATATGTAAAGATAAGGTTGATACCATCAAACGTTGTGTCTATGTTGGTTACATTTGGCTTCGTGGTGATCGGATGGATTCTATTTAGGGCTGAGAATATATCAATGGCATTCGATTATATATATGATCTGTTCTCCTCTTCTTTATTCCGTGTGCCTAAGGTAAGTGGGGCCAATAATGTTTCTGCTTTATTATCGCTTATTTTTATTGCTTGTATGCTGGTGGTCGAATGGATGAACCGGGAACGACCGTTTGGATTTGATATTAAGAAAATACGAAGTATATATATACGATATACTTTATATGCGATCCTCTTATTTTGTATATATTTCTTCGGAAATAACGCTTCTAGCTTTATTTATTTTCAATTCTAGCAAGTATGAAACCAACGCATAAACAAATAAAGAGTATGATAAGATTCCTGTTGTTTCTGGGGATCTTGTTGTTTTTGTTCAATCAGATCACTCCCTATCTCTATCGATTATTGCCTAACGACTACGTACGAACACGACTTATATGGAGTACGTTAAATAATCCGGAAGAGCGTCCGGATCTTGTCATTTTAGGTAATAGCCGCGGTATGAGTGGTGTGAACGGATACAAGTTAGAAGCAGAGTTGCGAGGAAATCCCTGTGTATATAATCTTACCTCTACCGGTCAGAGATTGAGTGAGAGTGCCTTGTATTATTCCTATTTACCATCTTCTGTTCAAGTAGTTGTACAGTGTGTGGATTTAGATCAATTACGTGGCCCGATCGAATTGGATGATCCCAACCGGGTAGCTCTACATATGTATGGATATAAAATGGATGGTTTTACCCGTGAATTACTTCCTGCTTTAGAGAAACCTCTAAGTGAACCGAATTTATACTATAATTATGTGGCTCGAAATTGTTTATTCTCCGGCTTGACTACTTATCTGCGTAATAAGTTGGATGATGATGTTATCCCCGGAATTATAGCCTCTGATTTACGTTATCCAAACTCTACGATGTCTGATAGAAATGAATCTGTCTATAAACGGAAAGTAGAAGAACAGAATGAAGAAAATAAATTCGAGGCATATCAGATTACTCCTGAATGGAAAAGGTTGATAGAGCGTTCTTCCGTTTATTTTAGGGATAGGGGTATTATTTATTGTCTGGTTGTCATGCCGTATAACCCGGATATAACAGCTTTTACAGTAGCGGAGAAACAACGAGCTTTGCGAATGTTTACTCAAATGTTTGATTCTATCCTTATCGTCGACTGTATGGATCTATTGGATACGTCGGATTTTTATGATGCTATCCATCCGAACCGGAAAGGAGCGGAGAAGATAACAGATCAGATCATCCGAGCATTGCGTTCGTCTGGTTTTTCTTTTTAGGATGATATAAACAAGGTTTCTCTATGTATTTCCAGGATAACATACCCAATCCGGTGCTAAGGATAGTGGTAAGAGCCAATGTCAATATAAAGCTATACCGATCAAGTCCGTAATGAATGAATATTTGGATGATCGGGAAATGAATCAAGAAGATACCATACGAGAAATTTCCCATCCGGTTGAATACATGTAACCACTTGAATCCGTAAGCTACCGTGATAATGATAGAGGCTAGAGCGATAGGCTCGAAAATACTCAGCAGCAGATACTCTCTACCCAATAAAAGAAATAGGCTAACAGGGAACAAATATCTCATATATTTTCGAAAAATAGGGAAATAGGCAAGTATGATAATACCAGAACAAAAGTACATCATTTGTCCGGGGAATTGTCTTTTCATGAATTCATAAATAGGGTTGTGTGTCATATCATCTAAATAATTACACGTTGTCGAGTAGATGAAAGATAAGATATAAATAAGAAGTAGGCATACCAATTTATTGTATCTTTTCAGTAACCAATAGATAATGGGTATGGTGATATATAGCATGAATTCAACCTTGATAGTCCATAAAGACCCATTCATCGCTTGTAAAGGATTGGTATCGAATACGCCGGGTAAATCCGGCGATAAAAAGTTAAATGTAAGTAAATTACAGATAAGATAGGTGTATAAGCTAGAAGAGGTGAGGTATTCCCAGCAGGATAAAGAGGTAAGGAATAATCCGATTAAGGCACATAATAAAATAGTCAAGCTGTAGGCGGGCATAATACGTTGAATACGTTTACGGAAAAAAATCTGGGTATTAGGCGTACGTAAGAAGCTAAACATAACAAGAAATCCACTAATAATAAAGAAACCTTTCACTCGAAATCCTCCGCTAACAAACCAAAAAGGATCTGTCTCTGTCAGTGTGCTGAAATGGTTGAACATGACAGAATACGCAAGAAAGAAGCGAATAAAATCAAAATTATTCGCTTCTTTTACTTGATTTATTAATCTGGAGTTGAGTAAAACTTTCTCTGATTGATTCATTGTTCTATTTGACTACAATGATTTTTGTTACGACGCTCTCTGAGGCTTCCTCTGTGGAAGCTAGTACAAGATATACGCCTGTCGCTACACGTGATCCGTTTGCGTTCCGGCAATTCCAGATAGCTTGCCCCCCCAAGGATTTAGTTTGATAAATAATATTTCCGTTTAAATCCGTGATTTTTACATTCGAATTATCCATTAATCCTACAATCGTTACTTTATCCATATGTTCGGGACGTACCGGATTAGGATATGCGTAGATCTCCGAGTAATCAGATTTACCTTCCGAAGCTTCTCCTTGATAGGAATTTAGTCCTTTATCGGTACCGATAAAAACCTCACCGGTCTTATCGTTTATCTCTATATCGTATATGTTATCGGAAAGGAGCGGGCTATTGGTCGTATTAAATTGATAAACGATTGTCTCATTATCATTATCTAGAACATAAACGCCATTTCCTTTGGTTCCAATCCATTTTCGATTACCTGCGTCTACTTTTAGGGTCGTGACGACAACGTTATCTAAGAAATAAGCGAGATTGCCAGTTTCCTCATTGGTATATTTTACCCTTGTACAACGTGTAGCGGCTTTATCCTCAGCGGAAGAGATCCTAGGTTTAGTGAAGTATACGGCTCCCCGATTCGTACCAACCCAGATATATCCATCCTTATCCTCGGCTACGCATGTATAATTACTAGGAGTCAATTCTTTTCCGTCGGTATCAATAAGTGTAGTAAACTCATACGAGGAAACTTCGTCTAAAGACTCGCTATTCGGTATCATTACAAGTTTAGGGGTGTTACGAGGCACATAAATCCATTTATCGTTCGTGGAGGTTATAAGTATATCGTTTATTGTATAGACTCCTCTAAGTTGCTCGATATCCAAACGATGCCATGCTCCTGCTTTGTCAAGAACAAGTACCGCATGGTTAACCTCTGAGCTTGTCATCCACAAATTTCCATTTTTATCAAAGGCCAGTCCATCTATATAACAATAACCGGACCCATAGCCTCCCGCGGTTTCTTTAAAGGCATTCTTTTCATTGTATGACTGAACGGGAGTTCCATTCTTATATTGGATAACGCCATCACCCATGGAAGAGGCGTATACGATCTCATCATTAGAATCATCGGTCGTTACGGCTATACTTGTATAGTCTCGTGGATTTCTTGGTAAATTGAGTTTCTTTTGGGCTTCTTTAGGATCGATAAAAGACCATTTATCATAATCGTATGTAAGAATATAACCTCCTTTGTCGAAGCGCTTACCATTTAGGAGGTCTTTACCTCCTATGATCATATATACTTTATCATTTTTACAAACAATATCGAATGCGCTATTGCTGTAAGGTCCGTCTAAAATGATAGGTTCATTAAGAGCCTCAAAACTATTTGATCCTTTCCGTTGGATAGAACGTAGCCCTTTGCTTCCTTCCGCTATCCAATATTTGTCTGTTTGATAGGTACTGATATCATTGATACTTAAGTTTATTTGGTCAAACTTTTGCGTATCGGATACGATGAAAACCCTTGAGTTATCTATACATGCTAATTTTTCGCCTATTACTTTCATGTATTTTAGGGTTGAGCTATTTATTATTCGGGAAAGCTCTCCATTGTTTTCATAGAAGATACCTTGCTGACTGACCAAGTAGAACAAAGTATTCTTGAATGAAGCGATAGCTGAGATCGTATGACTATCGGAAAGGTTTGATAATCCATAGGGCTTCCAGTTTGCCTTATCCAGTAGGTTTTCTTTTAATGAGGCGTATATAATCCCCGAAGATACTTCTGCCTTATTGGTTGTAGAGGCATATATATTGCCATTCTGTATGGCACACGATGTTATATTTAAGGAAAGCTTGTAGGTATCTTTTATTTCCTTTTTGGCCATATTGACCACGACGATACCAAATGCTGTCGATAAATAGGCATATTCATCATGTACCAATACTGAATTGATTTGTTTGTCTCTTATGGACGTACTGGTCGACAGATAAGGTAGATTTGTCGCCACTCCTCCCTCAAGTATATCTATATTTGAATTATCATAGATAATAAGGAGTGATTTTGTTTGTTTATTATAGCGGATCAAAGAAATCGTATTATCATTTAATCCGTTTCCTTTATAATATTGCTTAATACTATTATCTTCTTTTCCATACGTATAAAGAGATCCTTCCGCTACCACAAATACTTGGTCGTTCGATTCCTCTACGCTGTTTGTGTTATTGTAAGAAAGATACGTTTTCCATCCGGTTGTATTAAAATTCGCGGCTAATACAGTGAATGAAAAGAATGAAAATAGAATGATAGTAAGTATATGTCTCATATTAACAATTGTAATCAGATAAAAATGATGTTAACTTCATGACGGCTTTCGCACGATGGCTGATCTGGTTTTTTGTATCGTTACCCATCTCGGCGAAAGTTTGTGTATAGGTATCAGGCATGAATATAGGATCGTATCCAAATCCGCTATTTCCGCGTTTTTCGGTAGTGATAGAGCCATTCACGATACCGTCGAAGGTATATTCTTTTCCGTCAAGGACTAGAGCTATGACCGTGCGGAAACGTGCTTTTCTGTTTTCTTTATGATTCATTTCGGACAACAGCTTGTTCATATTAGCTTCCGAGTCGTGCCCTGTTCCTGCGTAACGAGCCGAATAGACTCCCGGAGCATTATTCAATACCTCGACTTCTAATCCCGTGTCGTCAGCGAAACAATCATATCCGAATTTCTCCTTGATATAGCGGGCTTTTAGCAAAGCATTTCCCTCTAAGGTATCTGCCGTCTCGGGGATATCGTCATGGCAATCGATATCGGATAAACTTATGATTTCCGCGTATCCGGCGGTTATCTTGCGGACCTCGTCCAGTTTGTGTTGATTATTTGTCGCGAATACAAGTTTCATATTTCGTAATCTATTAAATAAGAAAGCATTTCTATACGGTAGATATATAACGTATGGAAATGCTTTAAATTGTTTGTATATTCTTTTTTAAGTCTTTATCTGATCGAACCCCTCACCATATACCCCTCGGACGATACTTTGGGAGATGAACGCTTGGTGGTCTATCCGCTTCACGATCCGGAAGATGGAGACGGATTCGGATTTCTTGGCGAGGAGTACGACTACCTTGACGGGTTTGCGGGAATAACCGCCCTCACCGTCTAGTATCGTGCAGCCACGGCCTAACTCATGGATGATACGATCTGCTATCTCGTCGTACTTCTGGGAGAAGATGAGGAATTGTACGGATTGGCGGTTACCGTTCAATACCATGTCGAGAACGTAATTGCTTATGACCATCTCCACGAAACCGAAAACGATCTTGTCCACGTTATGGAACAGGAAGAAAGAGGAACTGATGATGAAGAAATCGCAAAACAGAAGGATACGTCCGATCGATATATTCTTATATTTATTGATTACCGCACCGATAATATCCGTACCTCCGGTACTACCGTTCGCCGAGAATACCAATCCTAGTCCGGCACCACACATGAACGCTCCGATTATGATAGCCATAAACGGCTGGTCGTGCAGTATAGGTTGTCCTTTCAGCAGCCACTCGAAGAGAGAGAGAGAAGCCGAGAGTGAGAAAACTCCGAAAATAGTTTTTATCAAGAATTTTAGACCAAGGATCTTTAAGGCTACCACCAACAAGGCTACGTTGATGACAAAATAAGATACGGATACCGGGATCAATCCATTGGAGGCAAAGAAGATCAACGCACAGATACCACTTACCCCACCTGTCACGATCTCGTTGGAAAGGATAAAGGCGTTGAATCCGAATCCGTATAATAAAGTTCCGAACAGGATCATTAGATAATCCTGTACGGAAAAATAGATTTTTGTGAGTTTTAAGTTCATCCCACTACGATATTAACGATTTTGCCGGGAACGACAATAACTTTCTTAATGGTCTTGCCTTCCATCCACTTCGCTGAGTTCTCATGGCTCAAGGCCGCCTTCTCAGCGTCTTCACGGGAGATATCTGCCGGAAGTTCGAGGTTGAAACGGGCTTTACCATTGAATGAGATGACGTAGGTAACTGATTTTTCTACCAGATACTCTTCGTTATGTTCCGGCCACTGGGCATCGCAGATGGTCGTATCATGTCCTAATTGATGCCATAGCTCTTCCGTGATGTGGGGAGCGAACGGAGCCAATAAGATGATCAGCGGCTCCAAGATGGCGCGCTTGCTGCATTTTAAGCTCGTTAACTCGTTCACGCAAATCATGAAAGCGCTAATGGACGTGTTGTATGAGAAATGCTCGATGTCGAACGTTACTTTCTTGATCAGCTTATGCAAGGATTTCAATTCGTCGGCCGTAGGCTCGGCATCGGTAACTTGCAGGGTATCCGTATTGCCGAAGAATAAACCCCAAAGCTTTTTTAAGAAACGGTGTACGCCATCGATACCGTTCGTATCCCAAGGCTTGGATTGCTCCAACGGGCCTAGGAACATCTCGTACAAACGTAGGGTATCGGCACCATATTTCTCAACGATCATATCCGGGTTCACTACGTTGAACATGGATTTGGACATCTTCTCGACCGCCCATCCGCAGATATATTTACCATCTTCCAATACGAACTCCGCGTCGTTGTATTCCGGACGCCAGTTCTTGAAAGCCTCTATATCCAACAGATCGTTAGATACGATATTTACGTCTACGTGGATAGGGGTGACCTCGTATTGGTTTTTCAAGTTCAAGGAAACGAATTTATTGGTTCCGTTGATGCGGTACACGAAGTTCGACCGTCCTTGGATCATACCTTGGTTGATCAATTTCTTGAACGGCTCTTCCTCGCAAACGATACCCAAGTCGAACAAGAACTTATTCCAGAAACGGCTGTAGATCAAGTGGCCGGTAGCGTGTTCCGTACCACCGATATATAAATCCACGTTTCTCCAATATTCATCCACGTCTTTAGCTACCAAGGCTTTATCATTATGCGGGTCCATATAGCGCAAATAATAAGCGGAAGAACCGGCGAAGCCCGGCATCGTACAAAGCTCCAGCGGGAAGATCGTCTGGTTATCGATCTTTGATACCTCGGTGACTTTTTGATTTACCGTGTCCCAAGCCCATTTAACGGCGTGTCCTAATGGAGGCTCGCCCGTCTCGGTAGGCAAGAATTTATCTACTTCCGGCAGCAACAAGGGCAGACATTCTTCCGGCAACATCTGAGGCATACCATCGGCGTCGTAATATACCGGGAACGGTTCGCCCCAATAACGCTGGCGGCTGAAAATAGCGTCGCGCAAGCGGTAGTTTATCTTCACACGTCCCAAATCGTGATCTTTTACGTATTTCTTGGTAGCGGCTATCGCTTCCTTGATCGTCAGTCCGTTCAAGGAAAGATCGCAATAAGGAGTAACGCCGTCTCTCGGAGAATTGCATACGATACCTTCCTTGGCATCGAAACTTTCCTCGCTTACGTCGCAACCTTCCACCAAGGGGCGGATTTCCAGTCCGAAATGCTTCGCGAAAGCGTAGTCGCGGCTATCGTGCGCCGGAACCGCCATGATCGCTCCCGTACCGTAGCCGGCCAATACATAGTCGCTGATCCAGATGGGAACCGCCTCGCCCGTAAACGGGTTAATAGCGTAGGAACCACTGAATACACCGGTTACCTGACGGTCGGCGATGCGCTCGCGCTCGGTACGTTTCTTGGTGCGATCTAGGTAAGCGTCTACTTCCGCTTTTTGGTCTGCCGTAGTTAATTGTTGAACCAATTCGCTTTCCGGAGCTAATACCATGAAGGTAACACCAAACATCGTATCGGCACGGGTCGTAAAGATCGTGAATTCCCTGTCGCTGTCTTTTATCTTGAAGCGAACCTCGGCACCTTCGCTGCGTCCGATCCAGTTCTTTTGGGTCTCTTTCAAGGAATCCGTCCAGTCGATCGTATCCAATCCGTCCAACAGGCGTTGCGCGTAAGCGGATACACGTAAGCACCATTGGCGCATGATCTTTTGTTCCACCGGATAGCCTCCACGCTCGGAAACACCGTTCACGACCTCATCATTCGCTAATACGGTACCCAAGGCGGCACACCAGTTTACCATGGTCTCTCCACGATAAGCGATCCGGTAGTTGAGTAATATCTCTTGTTTTTCTTTATCGCTCTTGGCTTTCCATTCATCGGCGGTGAAACTAAGTTCCTCTCCGCAAGCTACGTTCAGACCTTCCGTACCACTGGTCTCGAAAGCCTGTATCAACTCGCTGATCGGGCGGGCTTGCTTCTCGTCGTTGCAGTAGTAGCTGTTGAACATCCGGATGAAGGCCCATTGCGTCCATTTGTAATATTCGGGATCGCAGGTACGGATCTCACGGCTCCAATCGTAGCAGAAACCGATCTTTTCCAATTGCTCCCGATAACGGGCTATATTATTCTTTGTCGTGATCTCCGGATGTTGGCCGGTCTGGATGGCGTATTGCTCCGCGGGCAATCCGTAAGCGTCGTAACCCATCGGGTGCAATACGTTAAAACCTTGCAAACGTTTGAAACGCGAATAAATATCAGAAGCTATATAACCGAGCGGGTGGCCAACGTGCAATCCCGCACCGGAAGGATAGGGGAACATGTCCAATACATAGTATTTAGGCTTATTCGTGTCCTTTTCGACTTTATAAACCTTTTCGGCAATCCAGTAGTCGTGCCACTTCTTCTCAATCTCTCTGAAATTGTACTCCATGATCGTTTATCGTTTTTGTATCGTTTTCTATTTAAGGCCACAAAGTTAGTGAATTTATTTATTTTATATGAGTTATTTACATGAACTGTTTATTTCACGTAACCAATCCGGGGGCGAGATTGATTCTTGGTTCTTCTCGCTTGTAACTCAGCGAGTGACAGATTGATTAGCTCAAGTTGCGTACGGGTATCTTCGTTGATGTCGTTGTAATCGGCAAATGCTTCTTCGATATACGCTTTGAGTTCCTTTACTTCTTGTTGGAGTTCAAGCAAAGGGGAGGAAGAACTTATTATTTG
Source organism: Parabacteroides sp. Y3-G-102 (assembly GCF_023656845.1). Taxonomy (NCBI): domain Bacteria; kingdom Pseudomonadati; phylum Bacteroidota; class Bacteroidia; order Bacteroidales; family Tannerellaceae; genus Parabacteroides; species Parabacteroides sp. Y3-G-102. The sequence goes on from NZ_JAMOKU010000031.1 coordinate 13,186, forward strand.
TCGTATACCGACGAAAGCACGCATGATAGAGATATTGACTTTAATGGCTGTATCGGATCTGAGTACAGAAGAAAGCATTGCTATACCTTGCTCCGTGAAAGCGAATGGAGCATATTGGTTACCTCCTTTCTTTGAGATGCCAATTTGGCATACCATATTGTTTTTCAAGTTGTTAAATTCTTGAATTGTTAATGTGAACATAAAATCATCAGGAAAGCGTTCTATGTTTCGTCTGACCGCACGTTTCAATTGGGCGGTTTCCGTTCCATACATTTCCGCCAGATCAAAATCCAGCATGACTTTGGCTTATCCGATAAATCCCTAGGGAAAATGGGGTAGTACTTACTTTGGCCATGAAGTATATCTTCTCTGCCACTTGAAGTATATCTCCTGTGGTATTTGCAGTATAATTGCGGGGATAACCTTGCGATGTGTTTTTCATCTACACTTTTATTTATTTTTCATATATTTGTGGAAATTCTGATTTAAATCTATATTGTTATGTCACGTTCATTTCTTTTGTTTGGTTTTATCCTATATAGTGTTTTCTTGAGCAGTCTGGCGAATGCTAGTGATATCGATTTGTCTGCACCCATGGATAAAGGCGGGTGGAAATTGATATGGAGTGAGGAGTTTGACTATACGGGATTTCCTGATTCTACGAAATGGTCTTATGATACGGAAGGTAATGTATATCAATGGGGAAATAACGAGGCTCAATATTATACATCCGGCAGAAAGGAGAACGCTTGGGTCTCGGATGGGGTGTTGAGGATTACGGCCTTGAAAGAACCGATGGAAGGTCGTTCATATACATCGGCTCGCCTGATTACGAAAGGAAAAGGGGATTGGTTGTACGGACGTTTTGAGATTCGGGCGAAACTCCCGACTGGACGAGGGACATGGCCGGCCATCTGGATGCTTCCAACGGATTGGGAATACGGGGATTGGCCAAAAAGCGGGGAAATAGATATTATGGAAAATGTGGGCTATGATCCCGACACGATCGTAGGTTCTTCGCATACGGAAAAATATAATCATGCGATCGGAACTCAAAAAAATGCTAAAATTGCGTGTCCGGATTGTTATAAAGCGTTTCACGTGTACGCCTTGGAATGGGAGGAAGATGAGTACCGGCTTTATGTAGATGATCAATTATACTTTACATTTAAGAACGAGGGGACAGGCTATGAGGTTTGGCCTTACGATAAACGCTTTCATATCTTGCTGAATCTGGCGATCGGTGGGAATTGGGGAGGCCAAAAGGGTATTGATGATTCTCTTTTTCCACATGTGTTCGAGATTGATTATGTGAGAGTTTATAAGAAGTAGGGTGTAACGTGATGTTTTTTTATTTACTTTTGTGGTACATAACATTCTGTACTATATAGTGAAGGAGATACTTAAGAGGACGTTGGTTCGTATGTTGATTTGTTGCGTTATTGCCTTGTTATTTTGTATAACGGGGAATGCGAAGGTACCCTATATTCCTAAAATCATCAATTATTCCGTAAGCGATTACAAAGCGGGAAACCAGAATTGGGCCGTCTCCCAAGGTCCGGGAGGAAAGATGTATATTGGGAATAACCGGGGGCTTTTGGTTTTTGACGGTATTCACTGGGATCTTGTGAAATTACCGAATAATCTAGGTGTCCGTGCTTTGTATATATCGAAGGACGGACGTATTTATGTCGGCTCTTTCGAGGAGTTCGGGTATTTTGAGATGGATGATGAGAATGATCTGATTTATCATTCACTCAGTTCGTCTGAGATGAACGTCTATCTGAATAATGATGAGTTCTGGACGATTAATGAATATAAGGGTGAGATTTATTTTCAATCATTCCGGAGCTTTTTTATTTATGACGGGGAAAAAGTAAGAAAAGGTGTATCCGACCTGTCTCCATTGTATATTTTCACATTAGACGATCATCTATACGTTCAGTTCATGGAGGGAGGAAGCTTTTGTCGAATGGATGACGGCCAGTTTACAGAGTTACTATCGAAAAAGGTTTTGGAGGATGATGTGGTTTCGGTCTTGCCATTTGATCATCAGCTATTATTGGTCTCGGCTCGTAGTGGATGTTTTATCTATGATGAGGTGCGTAAAAAATTGTCTGTGTGGAATACACCAGCCAATGAGATATTAAAGGAAGGGATCGCAAACCGGGGAGTCATGATGAAAGATTCTACTTTTATTGTGGGTACGATTTCTAATGGGGTTGTAGCGATTAATAAGCAGGGGGAAACTTTGTGGCATATCAACAGGGAGAATGGCTTGATTAATAATACGGTATTGAGAGTATTTGCTGATAATTCGGATAATTTATGGGTTACATTGGATAATGGTATCGCGCAGATACATGTGAATTCTCCGATCTATTTTTATGAACCGCTTGAGGCCCAGATTGGTATGGTGCATGATATGGTGATAGAGAAGGGTATTGTTTATTTAGCTACGAACCAAGGTCTTTATGCGTTATCTGAGAATGATAGTTATCCAACCTTGATTCCCGGTACTCAAGAACAGACATGGTATATCTCCGATGTCGGAAATCAACTGATTGCCGGACATAATACAGGTACCTTACAGCTAGAGGGCCGAAAAGCTACTCAGATACCGGGGCCCAATGGAGGGGGTACCGCATTACGTAAGACAATTATCCATGGAAAGGAAGTTTTACTCCAGATGTCTTACCGTCCACTCAGTGTTTTCACCCGGGATATGGTTACTAATCGTTGGAAATTTAGCCATAATGTAGAAGGATTCTCTAATTTGATCAAATCGTTTGAGGTTGACCCTACCGGCAATATATGGGCTAGCCATATGTATAAAGGTATCTATCGTCTTCGCTTGAATGAGGATTTGAGGAGTGTGAAAGAGATGGAGTATATCGGAAAACTGGAGGAAGGTAATGAGAGTGGTACGATTAATGTAATGAAATTACGCGGACGTATTGTTTTCTCGGATGGGAGTAAGTTTTATACTTATGAGGATTTGACTGGAAAGATCGTTCCTTATGATTTGTTGAATGAGGATTTTCCCGAGTTAAGCGATACCTATCGAGTTGTTTCCTTGAATAATGATTTATATTGGTTTATCCAGAATTCGGAATATGTATTGTTAGGATATGAGTCTGGGCGATTCCAGTTAAAACAGCGTATTCCTTTTACTTTGTTTGATAATCCGACCATAGAGGATAGGGGAAATATTTATGTGGCTTCCGACGGGACGTCTTATTTTTGTCTAAACGGGGGGATCGCTCGTTATGACAGATACCGGAATTATGTGGATACGACTCGAGTTCCATTAAGTTTGTCGCAGGTAAGGGCCTATAATCGGCATGAAAATGAGTTCGCTCCGCTCCCTTGCAAGGGAGCGGACGCACCGGAAGCCGGTGCGTCCGTATTGAGTTATAGCTATAATACGATTCTTTTTAAGTTTTCGTATCCGGATTTTACGGGGCGCCGTTTCCTGATCTATTATAAACTGGACGGGTTTGATAATGAATGGATAGAAGGCACCAGTAATTTTCAACGGACTTATTCTAATTTACCGTATGGTAATTTTGTGTTACATGCGGTTGTGAAAGACGATCGAGGAAAAGAGCTATCTTCTCTGTCTTATCCATTCAAGATCGAACGTCCATTTTATAGCTCTTGGTGGGCGCTGATCATCTATTTTGCTTTGTTTTTATGTATACTGGTCGTATTAGTGAGAATGTATACGATGTGGATTGTCATGCGTGAGAAAAAAGTTAACGAGGAGCAAAAGAGATTGCAAGAAGAGCAATTGAGGGCGCAAGAGCAATTAATTGTCAAGCTAGAGAATGAAAAATTAGAAAATGACCTTACTTATAAGAGTAAGGAATTAGCCAGTGCTACTTTGTCTGTTATCTCTCATAATGATTTCCTTGAAGGTCTAAAAAAGGAAATACAAGCTCAACAATTATCGGGAAGTTATACGAAACGATTCTTCGATAAGCTCATCCGCATGATCGAAGAGAATATATCAGGCGAGGATGAATGGGCCATTTTCCAGACTAATTTCGATCGTATCCACGAAAAGTTCTTTACGAATCTAAAAGAGCGGTATCCCGATTTGACTCCGGGCGATTTACGATTATGCGCTTTATTACGTTTGAATATGCCAACTAAGGATATGGCTCGTATGCAAAATCTTTCCGTACGTGGTATCGAGGCGGCGCGCTATCGATTGCGTAAAAAACTAAATCTACCGGAGGGGCAAAGCTTGGTAGATTTCATGATCCAGTTCCACTAAGAAATTTCATAGTTATGAATGAAAAATATCATAACTATGAAATAAGAAAATCATAACTATGAGTTTTCCTTGTCATTTTTGTTTTCCCATATTTAGTGAGATGTGTTTAATAACATATAATGTTCTCCTTTTGAATTAACAAATGTATTATAACTGAAAATAAGATAATTAATATGTATTGCAGTAGTATAAAAGTAGTAATTTTCTGCTTGCGCAAGGCTTGCAGTAGTGTTGAAGTATACAAAAATTTGCCCTTTTTTAGGTTTGGGTGTTCATTTGCTTCAAATTTAATAATGAGTGTAAAAACAAATGTTCAACTTTAAAACTAGAATGAATGAAAGCTAAATTAATGCTTTGTTTATGCCTGTTACTTGCCGCGACAACAATGTTTGCGCAGAATCTGACAGTTACTGGTGTGGTAACTGAAAAGGCCACAGGATACCCGGCTATCGGGGTGAGTGTTTTGGTTAAGGGTACGACTAACGGTACCATAACCTCTATGGATGGAGACTATACTTTGAGTAATGTTCCCAAGAATGCGACTTTAGTATTTAGTTATGTAGGTATGACTACACAAGAAGTTCCGGTTAACGGACAGACTGTAGTAAATGTTCTTATGAGTGAGGATACGCAAAACTTGGAAGAGGTTGTCGTTATCGGTTATGGTACGAGTAAGGCTAAGGATTTGACAGCTCCAATTGCCGTGATCAAGGCTGATGAGATTACGAAACATGCGACATCATCTCCGATGAGTGCTTTGCAAGGAAAAGTGCCGGGTGTGCAGATTACGAATAGTGGCCAGCCAGGTTCCGGTCCTTCCGTACGTATTCGTGGTATCGGTTCTATGAATACGGATAGCCAACCTTTGTATGTTGTAGATGGAATGTTCTTTGATAATATTGATTTCTTGAATAATAGTGATATTCAAGATTTGTCTATTTTGAAAGATGCTTCTGCCGCTTCTATTTATGGTGTACGTGCGGCGAATGGCGTAGTCTTGGTTACGACAAAGAAAGGTGCGTTGAATCGTCCTGCTACGGTTACTTATGATGGTTATGTTGGCTTTCAAAAGGCTACGAATGTATTGAAAATGGCTAATAGTGAGCAATATGCGACTATGATCAGTGAGATGGGTAATGAAACCTTACAGGCTGTTGTAAATAACGCTAAAAATGTTTGGGGAACACTTCCGAATACAAACTGGTATGATGAGATCTTACATACAGCTTTAACTCACAACCATTCTTTAGACATTTCTGGAGGTACTGAAAAAGCTACTTATTCTGTGGGTACCTCTTATTTGTATCAAGATGGTATCTTGGATTCTAAAAATGATTACTCTCGTTTCAATTTGCGTACGAAAGCGGATTATAAGGCTTTTGATTGGTTGAAAGTAGGAGCTAACGTTGTTTTGAGCAACTCTACGCAAAACTTGCCAAACGGCGAGGTTTGGTTAGCAGCTTTCCGTACACCGGGTATTATTCCTGTATATGATGAAAATAGCTCCTTGAATCCGTATCCTACGAAATATGGTTCTCCTGCCCAAATCGGTTTGAGTGAGTATTACTACAATCCGGTTGCTCAAGCGGAGTATTATGATTCTAAAAATTCAATGTTGCGCGTAATGCCTTCTTTCTATGCGCAATTCGACTTCTTGCCGGAGAATAAGTTATTCTTTAAAACGGCTTATAGCCAAGATATCAATGTTATTCAGACAAGAGCTTATACTCCAGAATTTTTGGTTGGTGGAACTCAGTTGAATTCGACTCCCCTTTTGAATAAGAAGAATGATATTTATCACAGTTGGATTTTAGATAATACATTGACCTATACAGATACGTTCGGTGATCATGGTTTAACCGCGATGTTGGGTCAATCCGTACGTGAAGAGAACTGGCGTAACCTATGGGGAGAAGCTACAGGTGTTCCGGGCGGACACGAGGAATATTACTATTTGAATCAAGGTAATGCGGATGGACGTAAAACTGGCGATGACGGTACGACTTATCGTGGTGTTTCTTGGTTCGGTCGTGTATCTTATGATTATAAAGGCAAATATTTATTGTCTGCTACAATGCGTGCCGATGGTTCTTCCAAATACCAAGAGAAATGGGGTTATTTCCCTTCTGTAGGTGCTGCTTGGAATATTTCAGAAGAAGGATTCATGAAAGATCAGAAATGGGTTGATTATCTGAAATTACGTGCGAGCTGGGGTAAGTTAGGTAACGATAAGGTTGCGGCTAGTGATGGTTTCGCTTCCATTACGCAAGATATGGGTACCTCTGGTATATTTGGAGGAAGCGCTGTTCCTGGTTATACGAACTTGGTTTATTTTAGTTGGTTAGGTTGGGAAGTCGTGAATGAGACGAACGTCGGTTTAGATTTTCGTACGTTGAATAGCCGTTTGACAATAGAGGCAGACTGGTATTATCGTTTGACTCAAAATGCCGTGATCGATGCTCCTCTGCCAATGGGTGCCGGTAACTTATTAGGTAACAGAGGTGAGATTTTGAATACAGGTGTTGAGTTGTCTTTTAACTGGGCTGATAAGATCGGTAAAGATTTCTCTTACTACATTGGAGCAAACTTGACAACCTTGCACAATGAGGTAAAAGATTTGAATGGTTTATCTTATTTATATGGTGGTTCTGCGGAGTTCCGTACGATTTCTCAAGTTGGTGGTGAGTTGAATGCTTACTATGGATATGATATTGAGGGTGTTTATCAGAATGCCGCAGAGGTCGCTGCTGATCCGATTGCTGTAGCAAATGGTTTGGAGCCCGGAGATTTCAAGTATGTTGACCAAAATAAGGATGGTAAGATTGATAATAAAGACCGTGTAACATTGGGTTCTTATATCCCGAACTTCAATTACGGTATCAACTTAGGATTCTCTTACAAGAATTTCGATTTCTCTATGGTTATGCAAGGTGTAGCTGGAAACCAGATCGTAAACCGTAAACGTGGTGACCGCCGTTGGCACTCTGAATTGAACTATGACTTAGATCAGTTCGAGAATCGTTGGACAGGTGAGGGCTCTACTAACGAATATATGTCTGCGAAAGGTTCTGTAAAACCTTGGAATATCTCTAACTTTAACTCATTCTATGTAGAAGATGGTTCTTATTTCCGTATTCAGAATGTACAAGTTGCTTATACATTCCCGAAGAAAGACTTTGGAAAATTCAAGATGCCGAGCATTCGTTTGAGCTTGACTGCTGATCGTCCTTTGACTGTTTTCAAGGCAAACAGCTTCAGCCCAGAGTTGGGTAGTAAGAACGAGAAAGGTGAGATAGCATCTTCTTCTTATGGATTTGATGAGCGTGTATATCCTTTAGCATCTTCTTATACGTTAGGTCTTCGTATTATTTATTAATCTTTAAATGCTAATCAGAAGTATATGAAAAATATATTAAAAAAACAGATTTTATGGGCTATCCCTTTAGCCTTTTCATTGCTGACATCCAGTTGTAGTGATTACTTGGATAAGCTTCCAGAGAATACTGTAGAGGTAGAGGGTATTGATTATACGAATAAATCGAATATGTATATGCCTGTTTCCGGTGTATATGCGACCGCTCGTGGTTATCTGGGGTCTTGGTCCTCGTATGGATGTATCATAGTTCGCGGTGACGATGTGAATAAAGGAGGATCTCCTACGGACCAGATTGAGTATGAGTATGCTAGTAAATTCCAGTATGATCGTTTGACTACTTTCTGGGCATTAAGTGGCCTTTGGGGAAACTGCTATTATGTTGTCTCTACTTCTAATTCAGCATTGGAGTCTTTAGAGAATTATGCTAAACATTTGACGAGTGAGTCAGACAAGCAATTAAACGCTCAATATGCTGCTGAAGTTCGCTTTTTCCGAGCATATGCTTATTTCCAGTTGGTAAATTTATTTGGCGATGTGCCTCTTTTGTTAGACAATCAAGAACTGAATGTATTCAAGAATACGAAAGAGGATGTAAAGAAGTACATTTATGACGAGTTGGATTATTGTATAGCAAACTTACCGGCTATTCGTCCGAATGAGTCTGAGCATCTGGGAGCGGTTACAAAATATACCGCTGAGATGTTGAAAGCGAAACAGAAGATGTATGATAATGAATGGGATGAGGTATTGGCCTTGACCGAGGATATCGTCAATAGCGGAAAGTTTGAGTTGTATAATGACTTCTATGAGTTGTTTAAGATTCCGGGAAAATTGTGTAATGAGTCTTTGCTAGAGTATCAATTTACTGACTTTGGAAATGGAAGTGGTGATATCGTTTCTTCTGACAACTGGTTTGCGTTCCAAGGTCCTCGTGGAGAGGCTCCTATCTCTGGATGGGCATTTATTGAGCCGACTGAGAAAATCCGTAATTTATTCTCTAAACGTGGTGAAGCGGTTCGTGCGGAAACAACGTTCCTCATGACGGATGCCACTACTCGTGACGGTGATTATATTCCTGTCGCTCAACCGGGTGAACCGACTGCTTATAATGGAAAGGCTTATACACCGGCTAATCAAATGACTCCGGGACGTACTGGATATGGCGATAATAATAATATCCGTGTATTCCGTTATGCTGATGTGTTGTTAATGAACGCTGAGGCTAAAGTTCGTAAGGGACAAAATGGAGACGCTCCATTAAACTTGGTTCGCGAACGTGCTGGTTTAGCTCCGATTGCAAATGCGACTTTGGATCAAATTCTGGAAGAGCGTCAAGTTGAGTTGGCATTGGAATGGGGCGAACGTTTCTTCGATTTAGTCCGTACGGACAGAGCCACTCAAGAACTTCCGGGTTTTGTGAAAGGAGAAAGCGAATATTATCCGATACCACAGGATCAAATTGACTTGAATCCTAACTTAGAAGCTGAGCCTGTGCCTTTTGAGCCGGAAGTAACAGAGTAATATAAGATTCTCATTATTTACTAGACCTTTGTAGTTTGGCAAGGCGGTGTCAACCCGTTTGGCACCGCCTATTTTATCTCAAATCATATCTTTATTTATATAAATATCAGCATCATGAAACACATCGCATTACTAACTACTCTCTTATTATCCGCCAGCTTGCAAGCGGTGGAGAAACCTTACGACTATGTTTTCTTCGAGAATAGCTTGATGAAAGGGGATTACTTTTATTCTCAAGCGAAATATACCTCACCTTCTTGGATTAAAAATGCGAGACATCATCTTCCAGTTGCCGGCTCTGTCGCTTTTACTCCCGGCAATTCCTTGGAGCTTACCTATGTATCCGCTCCCGGTGGAGATTGGTATAGCGAGATACAATATTGCCCGGTCCGTGGCAATGACTTCTTTCGTGAGCCCTCTACGCTCTCTTTACAAGTACAACTGAGAGAGAGCATGAATGCTGCCGCTCTTCCCAATATCGCTATTCGTTATGCGGACAGCACGTATACCCAATACCTAAACCTGAGAAATTATCTGAAAGATACACGTCCCGGCGTATGGCATTCCGTATCCATTCCTTTGAAGGATTTCGGATTAAACGCCGTGAACGATACGAACATCAAGAAATTAGCGGCTGTAGCCCTTCGTCCCGGTACGGCCGATGGAAACGAATATACGATTTATCTGGACGATATAGAGCTTTTGCCGGCTTCCCTTCCGTCGGTAAGTACCTTAAACGCTCCGGTCTTGCAGGAAGCTAAGGCTTATGAGCGTCATATCGATATCAAATGGATTCCTCAATCAAAGGAGGATATAAAATACTATCGCATTTACCGTTCTTTCGACGGGATCACTTACCAGCCGGTCGCTGTCCGCCGCCCTTGGATGAATCGTTATACCGATTTCTTGGGAGAGGTTGGTAAAAAGGCTTATTATAAGGTGACGGTCGTGGATTATGCGCTGAATGAATCCAATGATTCCCAGACAGTCTCGGCCACTACCTATCCAATGACGGACGAGCAATTGCTGGATATGGTACAGGAAGCGAACTTCCGTTACTATTGGGAGGGAGCGGAGCCAAATAGCGGTCTTGCCCGTGAGAATATTCCCGGACGGAATGATATGATCGCTACCGGGGCTTCCGGCTTCGGTATCATGGCGATCGTGGCGGGTATCGAACGGGGATTTATCACCCGGGAAGAGGGCGTACAGCGTTTCTTGAAAATCACTTCTTTCTTGGAGAAAGCGGATAAATTCCATGGGGCGGTCTCTCACTTTATCGATGGGACAACCGGGAAGACGGTCGCTTTCTTCGGCCCGAAAGATAATGGAGGTGATTTGGTGGAGACCTCTTTCTTATTCCAAGGACTGTTAACGGCTCGTCAATATTTCAACCAAGAGAATGACAAGGAGAAACAAATCCGTAAGAGCATCGATAATCTATGGAAAAACGTGGAATGGAGCTGGTATAAGCAATTTAAGGACAGCCCATATCTATATTGGCACTGGTCTCCAGATCAGGCGTGGGTGATCAATCATAAATTGATCGGCTGGAATGAGACCATGATTACCTATATGTTGGCTATCATGGGGCCGAAATACGGAATCTCTCCGGAGATGTATTATAGCGGCTGGGCCAGCCAAGAGGAGTATGCGCAAGAATACCGTGCCGATTGGGGGCGTGTAGAAGATGGTAAGATGTATACGAATGGCAATACTTATTATGGGGAGAACTTGCAAGTAGGTGTCTCTAATGGAGGTCCTCTTTTCTTTATCCATTACTCCTATCTCGGGCTGGACCCACATAAGTTCACGGATAAGTATACGAATTATTTCGAGAACAACCAGAAAATGGCAAAGATCAATCAACGGTATTGTATCGAGAACCAAGGGGGGTATGTAGGTTATGGAGAAGATTGTTGGGGATTGACCGCCAGCGATTTCGCTTGGAACTATCAAGCTCAGGAGCCGATGCCGCACAGGGATAACGGAACGATGGCACCTACGGGCGCTCTGGCTTCTTTCCCTTATACGCCGGACGCTTCCATGAAAGCCTTGCGGAATTATTATCGTAACCATGGCAGCTTCTTATGGGGTGAGTACGGTTTCCGGGATGCTTTCAACTTGACTGTAAATTGGGTATCTCCCTTATTTATGGGATTGAATCAAGCGCCTGTAACGGTTATGATCGAGAATTACCGTACGAATCTGTTGTGGAACCTTTTCATGAGCCATCCGGATGTCCAGAAAGGTATCCAAAAGATTCAATCCATAAAATAATAATGCGACAAAAAACAACAATAACTTATCTTGAACATAATATGCTGGCATGTAATAGAATAAATAGGGCTATCGCTTCTTGGAAAAAACATGTACGTGTTTTCTCGGAAACATGTACGTCTTTTTCGGAAAACACGTACATGTTTTTCCGGAAAGACGTAGGAGTTTCTAGCGCTTCCTTAAAAGCCTACAATAAGTGTATGCTCGTATCACTCCTTGCCTCTTTCTTCGCGGTCTCTACCGTAAACGCTCAAGTAAACGAGCGGGGAGATTCCGTGATCGTGATCAAGGGGCAGGTAAGCGATTACTATATTACCGTATCCCAAAAACATTTTCTGGAAGGTACGATTACCGGACCGGACGGCAAGCCTTTGGAAGGCGCTACGGTGATGTTCACGGCTAGCCCGGTTCATTATACCACCGATGCGACAGGCTATTATAAGATACAAGCAAGCCGCTACGATCATGAGTTATTCGTGTATTATCCGGGGATGAAGTACGCTTATCGCGCCTTTGGCGATAACGATACGAAAATAGATATCCGGATGGAGGCGGATCCTCGTGATGTACGGGTAAAAGCTCCTCAGCAAGCCACCCGCTGGTTCGACGCTACGGCCGATCATCCCTCTACCTATTGCAACCCGATGAATTTGAGCTACTGCTTCCGGGCGAATCTGCCGGATTTGGTGAAGAATGGCTCTTTCCGCTCTACGGCCGATCCGATGATGGTCATGTATAAAGGGGAATATTTCCTTTTCGCCACGAATCAAGCCGGATTCTATTATTCCAAGGACTTGAGTAATTGGGAGTTCGTATTCGCCGGTTTCCAACGTTATCCGGAAGATGACGACTTGTGCGCTCCGGCGGCTTTCGTAAGTGGAGATACCTTGTTCTATACCGGTTCTACCTATGCGGGATTGCCTATTTGGTATAGTACGAACCCGAAAAGCGGAAAGTTCAAGCGGTATGTGGAGAAAACGGCTCTTCCTAGCTGGGACCCGGCATTTTTGCTGGATGATGACGGACGTTTGTATATGTACTATGGTTCAAGTAATGAGTTTGCTTTGAAGGGAGTGGAACTGGATCGCCGTGATTTCCACCCGATCAGCAAGATCCAAGAGATCATGATGCTGCGCCCGGAAGAACACGGATGGGAACGTTTCGGGATGAACAATGACGATAGCACGACTTTAGCGCCTTTTACGGAAGGAGCTTTCGTGACCAAGCATAACGGTAAATATTATTTCCAATACGGTGCGCCGGGAACGGAGTTCAAGGTCTATGCGGATGGTGTCTATGTATCCGACAAGCCGATGGGCCCGTTCACCTACCAGAAACATAACCCGATGAGCTATAAGCCGGGAGGTTTCGTACAAGGTGCCGGTCATGGTGGTACTTTCGAGGATGCGTATGGCAATTACTGGCATGTGGCTACTTGCATGCTTTCCTTGAAATATAAGTTTGAGCGTCGTATTGGTTTGTACCCTACGGCATTCGATAAGGATGGCGTGATGTATTCGAACACCGCTTTCGGGGACTATCCTTTGCTTACGCCGAAAGGGAAGGTCGATGATATCGCGAATACGTTTTCCGGTTGGATGTTGCTATCGTATGGAAAACCGGTGATGGCCTCTTCCATGGATAGTACGTTAGTACCAGAGAATGTAACGGATGAGAGCATGCGTACTTTCTGGTCCGCCCGCTCGGGAGAGCCGGGTGAATGGCTCCAGATCTCTTTAGAGGGATTGAAAGAGGTACGTGCGATCCAGTTGAACTATTACGAGCATAGAGCCGTACAGCATAATAAGGCGATGGACTTGTATCATCAATATCGTATTTATCATTCTATAGATGGACAAAATTGGGAATTGGTAGTCGATAAGAGCGATAACGACAAGGACGTTCCGCACGACTATATCGAGTTGCGTGAGCCTTTGAAAACCCGTTATTTGAAAATAGTGAACGAACATGTGCCTTCGGGCAACTTCGCTATGTCCGGATTTCGTATTTTTGGAAATGGTTTGGGAGAAGCTCCCGCCGCCGTTAAGAACTTAAAGGTGGAACGCTCAAAAGCGGATAAGCGGAATGCGATGATCACTTGGGAGCCGGTAAAAGAGGCGTACGCTTACAATATCTATTATGGTATAGCGCCGGATAAATTGTACAACAGTATCACGGTACTGGGAGATACGATGTACGATTTCAGGGGCTTGGATAAGGATACGGACTATTATTTCTCGATCGAGGCATTGGGAGAGAGCGGCCGTTCACCGATGAGTAAAGTATTGAGACGATAACTATTTTAAATGTATATATCTATGAATACCTATTTCCGTACAGGCGTTGTTACCCTGTTGCTTGGCTTTTCGTTGACCGCTTGTCATGAGGCCAAGAAAAGTGACACATCCGCAGAGTCTACGCCCAATGAGCGTAAGTTGGATTTTCAGTCGGATGATGAATTCTTGACCTATATACAAAAGGCTCACTTTAATTATATGTGGGAAGGTGCGGAGCCTACCTCCGGACTGGCCTGTGAGCGTATCCATACGGATGGCGTGTATCCTGATAACGACGCTGATATCGTGACCACCGGGGGTAGTGGTTTTGGCATCGCCGGGCTGTTGGTAGGTATTGAGCGTGGTTTTATCACCCGTGAGGAAGGTGTGGCCCGTTTTCATCAAATCGCTGATTACTTGGCGAAGGCCGATCGTTTCCACGGGGTCTGGCCTCACTGGATGCATGGGCCTACGGGTAAGGTAAAGCCTTTCGGCCAGAAGGATAACGGAGGCGATTTGGTAGAGAGCGCTTTCTTAATGCAAGGTCTCTTATGCGTACGCCAATATTTCAAGGATGGTAATGAGAGCGAGAAAGCGTTGGCTGCGAAGATTGACCAGCTATGGCGTGAGATGGAATGGACCTGGTATTTGAACGGGCAGGATGTATTGTATTGGCATTGGAGCCCGAATTACGCATGGGAGATGAATTTTCCTTTGGAAGGTTACAATGAATGTCTGATTACTTATATTTTGGCGGCGTCTTCGCCTACGTATCCGATCCCGGCTTCCGCTTATCATAACGGATGGGCTCGTAAAGGGGGGATCAAGAGCGATGCGGTCGCTTACGATTTACCTTTGATCTTGAAACATAATTATGCCGAGGAGTACGGCGGTCCGTTGTTCTGGGCACATTATTCTTATATCGGCCTATGTCCGGTAGGCTTGTCGGATCGATACGCTAACTACTGGGACTTGAACCGGAATCACGTATTGATCGATTACCGTTATTGCGCGGAGAATCCGAAGGGCTTCAAGGGATATAGCGACGCTTGCTGGGGATTGACCGCCAGCTATTCCGTTAAAGGCTATAACGCGCATATGCCCTCCAACGATCATGGGGTAATTACGCCGACAGCCGCTTTGAGCAGTTATCCGTATACACCGGAGGAATCCTCGAAGGCATTGAAGCATTTCTATTTCAATCTGGGAGATAGCATCTGGGGTAAGTATGGTTTTTACGACGCTTTCAGCGAAGGCGAGAATTGGTATCCGCGTCGTTATCTGGCGATCGACCAATGTACGATCGCCCCGATGATCGAGAATTACCGTACGGGCCTTCTGTGGCGTTTGTTTATGAGCTGTCCGGAAATCCAGGACGGTTTGAAGAAATTGGGTTTCACGATCCATAATGCGAGAGAATCTTAATATTTAAATAACATGAGAAAGATTATATTATCATTCGCCGCTTGTTTGGCACTTGCGGCATACGGACAAAAGCCCGTTCAAGATACGAGAGCGATGGATACGTTTATCGATCAGTTGATGGGTAAAATGACTTTGGATGAGAAGATCGGACAGCTGAACTTGTCCGGTGGGGGTGTTCCCGGCATCTTGAGTGGTTCGGAAGGAGCGGACGAGACGATTCGTCGGGGCTGGCTGGGTGCTACGGGAGGCTCGGAGCTGGAGACGTTCCGTAAATTGCAGGAGATAGCGGTTAAGGAATCTCGCTTAGGAATTCCGCTTTTGTTCGGACTGGATGTGATTCATGGATATCATACGATCTTCCCGATCCCATTGGCTTTGTCTTGTAGCTGGGATACGACGTTGATCGAGCAAAGTGCCCGTATCGCTGCTATCGAGGCCAGTTCAAACGGCGTGACATGGACTTATTCCCCGATGGTGGATATCGCCCGTGACGCTCGTTGGGGACGTATCGCCGAGGGTAGTGGAGAGGACCCTTGGTGGGGTGGAAAGATCGCCGCCGCCATGGTGAGAGGCTATCAAGGAGATGACTTGACGAAAGAGAACACGATCTTGTCTTGCTTGAAGCACTTTGCCTTGTATGGCGCTTCCGAGGCCGGTCGTGATTATAATACGGTGGATATGAGCCGTATCAAGATGTTTAATGAGTATTTCCCGCCTTATAAAGCGGCTGTAGAGGCTGGTTGTGCCACGGTTATGTCTTCCTTTAATTTGGTGGAGGCGATTCCGGCTACGGGTAACCGTTGGTTGTTGACCGATTTGCTTCGTGATCAATGGGGATTCAATGGGTTTGTCGTTTCCGATTATAATTCGATCGGCGAGATGACTAATCATGGTTTGGGTGATACGCAGACCGTATCGGCCTTGGCTTTGCATGCCGGCTTGGATATGGATATGATGACAAATGGTTATATCACGACCTTGAAGAAGTCGTTGGAAGAGGGCCGTGTGTCTCAAGCGGATATCGATCAGGCTTGCTGCCGTGTATTGGAGGCGAAATATAAATTAGGCTTGTTCGAGGACCCTTATCGCTACTTGGACGCGGATCGTGCGAAAAAGAATACATTCACGGATGAGCATATGAATACGGCTCGCCATATCGCCGGCAAATCCATTGTCTTGTTGAAGAATGACAAGGGTTTGTTGCCTTTGCGAAAGACAGGGACGATCGCCGTGGTAGGCCCGTTGGCGGATAAGAAGGTTGAGTTGTTCGGGACATGGTGTGGTATCGATACGGCGAAGTCAGCTTCCGTAGTGCAGGCCGTGAAGGAAATGGTTGGCAATAAGGCCCGTGTGATCTTCGCCAAGGGATGTAATTTGACGAACGAGCCGATGTTGGCGAAAGCCAGTGGCTTGAAGGTTGATCCGGTGGAGAATACCCGTTTGGTGAAGGAAGCGGTTGAGCAAGTGAAAGATGCGGATCGTATCATCGCCGTGATGGGTGAGCCGAATAACTGGTCCGGAGAGGCTTGCAGCCGTGCGGATATTAGTTTGCCGGAGAGCCAGAAAGAGCTGTTGAGAGCTTTGTTGGAGACCGGTAAACCGGTGGTGTTGGTCTTGGCGAACGGCCGTCCGTTGACCTTGGAGTGGGAGGATAGCCAATTCTCCGCGATCGTTGAGGCTTGGCATGGAGGTTCCGCCGCAGCTCGCGGATTGGTGGACGTATTGTTCGGCGACGTGAATCCTTCCGGTAAATTGACGACTACATTCCCTCGTAGCGTAGGCCAGATTCCTTTGTATTACAATGCTAAGAAAACAGGCCGCCCAATGAATCCGGATGATCATTTCACTTCTAAATATCTGGATATCACGAACGATCCTTTGTATCCGTTTGGCTATGGCTTGAGTTATACGACTTTCTCTTACGGTGATCTTCAGCTGGATAAGACGAGTGTGCAAGGAGAGAACGGTGTATTGACCGCCAGCGTACAGGTGACGAATACGGGCAAGCTAGAGGGCGAGGAAGTCGTACAGTTATATATCGGCGATCCGGCTGCCAGCATCTCCCGTCCGATGAAAGAGTTGAAGAACTTCCAGAAGATCTCCTTGAAACCGGGTGAGAGCCGAAAAGTCTCTTTTACGATTACGCCGGAAGACTTGAAATTTTATAACAGCGCATTGGAATACATCTGGGAACCGGGCTTATTCAATATTTACGTAGGTACGAACTCCCGGGACGTGAAATCGGCGCAGGTAACTTGGAACAAATAATACAGATACGAATAATGAAAAGGTTAACGACTTTTATAGCTGGTGCGGCCGTTGCCGCTACCTTAGGTGGATGCCAGCAGCCCGCTGTAAGTGGCTGGAAAAGCTTCAGCGGCGACAAAAATATTGAACGCCGTGTAGATTCTGTGCTCTCTTTAATGACCTTGGAGGAAAAGGTGGGGCAGATGGCCCAATACTCCTGTAACTGGGATGTGACCGGCCCGGTTATGACGGGGGATTATGAGACTTTGCTGAAACAAGGTCTTGTAGGAAGCTTGTTTAATGTATATACGGTAGATGGCGTACGTAAAATGCAAGAGATGGCTCTGTCCGAGAGCCGTTTGAAGATACCCGTATTGTTTGGTTATGATGTCGTGCACGGCTATCGTACGATTTTCCCGATGCCGTTGGCGGAATCCTGCTCTTGGGATTTGGAGCGGATGCGTAAAAGCGCGGCGATCGCGGCGGATGAGGCGAGCGCTTCCGGTATCGCTTGGACGTTCGCCCCGATGGTGGATATCTCCCGGGATGCCCGTTGGGGACGTGTAATGGAAGGTGCCGGTGAGGACCCGTATTTGGGAAGCTTGATCGCAAAGGCCCGTGTTGAGGGTTTCCAAGGAGGAAACGATTGGCGTTCGTTGGCCGACGTGAATACGGTCTTGGCTTGTTGCAAGCACTTTGCCGCTTATGGGGCCGCTGAGGCCGGACGTGATTATAATACGTCCGAGTTGTCGCAAAATACATTGATGAATTATTATATGCCGCCTTATTTAGCGGCTAAGGAAGCGGGAGTCGCTACGTTCATGGCCTCCTTCAATGAGATCAACGGAGTGCCCAGCACGGGTAATAAATGGTTGATGACCGATTTGTTACGTAAGGACTGGGGCTTCAATGGTTTCGTGGTTACCGATTATACCGGTATCAATGAGATGGTAGCCCATAGTATCGTGCGAAATGACAAGGAGGCTGGGGAACTGGCTGCGAACGCCGGTATCGATATGGATATGACGGGTGGCATCTACAGCCAATATCTTGTACAATCCGTGAAAGAGGGTAAAGTCTCGGAAGAGAATATCAACCGTGCCGTGGCGAGCATCTTGGAGATGAAGTTCCTCTTGGGCTTGTTCGATGATCCGTATCGTTACTTGGACAATGAGCGTGAGAAGAATACGATCATGAAGCCGGAGTTCTTGCAAGAGGCTCGTGAGACTTCCGCTCGCTCGATCGTCCTTTTGAAGAATGATAATAACTTCTTTCCGATCTCGAAGGATAAGCATATTACGGTAGCCTTGATCGGCCCGATGGTAAAAGATAAGATCAACCAGAATGGCGAGTGGGCCGGCCGGGGTGAGCGTGAGGAGAGTATCTCTTTGTTCGAGGGTCTGACCGAGAAATATGCCGGTACGAACGTGAAGTTCATTTATGCCGAGGGATGTGATCTCTTGACTGATGATTCATCTAAATTCGCTGAGGCGATCGCTACGGCTCGCCGTGCGGATATCGTATTGGCGGCTATGGGCGAGGATTTCAACTGGAGTGGTGAGGCCGCTTGCCGTACGGACTTGAAATTGCCGGGTGCTCAACAAGCCTTGTTGAAAGAATTGAAAAAGACGGGTAAACCTCTTGGTTTGATCTTGGTGAACGGACGTCCTTTGGATCTTTCTTGGGAGGATCAGCATGTCGACGGTATCTTGGAGGCTTGGTATCTGGGAACGATGGCGGGTCATGGTATGGCTGATGTGATCAGTGGCGATTATAATCCGTCCGCTCGCTTGACGATGTCTTTCCCTCGTACGGTAGGTCAATTGCCTCTGTATTACAATCAGAAACCGACAGGCCGCCCGGTTCCTCCGGAAGCTCCGGATACGGATTATAAATCCAGATATATGGATGTGCCTAACACACCGTTGTATCCGTTCGGTTATGGCTTGAGCTATACGACTTTCGCCGTGAACTCTATGAAGCTGGATCAGAACTCTTTCACGAAAGGGGGCAAGATCACGGTAACGGCTGAGGTAGAGAATACGGGTAAGGTGGATGGCGAGACGGTCATCCAGATGTATATCCGCGACTTGGCGGGTAGCGTGACCCGTCCGGTTAAAGAGCTGAAAGGCTTCGAGAAGGTGACTTTGAAAGCGGGCGAGAAGAAGCAAGTCTCTTTCACGATTGACGAAGCTTTGCTGGCTTTCTATGGTATCGATATGCAGAAGAAAGCCGAGCCGGGTGATTTCACGGTTTGGGTAGGCTTGAATTCTGCCGACGAGGCGAATCAGTCTTCTTTCTCTCTGCGGTAAAAATTAATACATATCAACATGAAACTATTATCAAAATATATCTTTTCCGCTCTATTCTTGGCTGCTTCCGGAGGTTCCGCCACCGCTCAATCCATGCGGGGGAATACGTATTGTAATCCGCTTAATGTGGATTATACGTATATGATTTATAACTCATCGAACAACCTGTCTTACCGTTCGGGCGCGGACCCTGCTGTCGTAGAATTCCGGGGCGAGTATTATATGTTCGTAACCCGTTCGCATGGCTATTGGCATTCGAAAGATTTGTTGAACTGGGATTTTATCACTCCCGGTAAAAACTGGTATCCTCAGGGTTCCAACGCTCCCGCCGCTCATAATTATAAGGATTCCGTGCTTTATGTGATGGGTGATCCGTCCGGCTCCATGAGCGTTCTTTATACCGATGATCCGAAATCGGGTAATTGGAACGCTACTCCTGCTATACTCCACGACCTACAAGACCCGGATTTATTCATCGATGATGACGGGCAAGCTTATTTATTCTGGGGCTCTTCCAATGTTTATCCGCTTCGGGGCAAGAAACTGAATAAGGATGACCGTTTCTTGATCGAGGGTGAGACGGTCGAGCTTTTCGGCTTGGATATGCCGAAGCATGGCTGGGAACGTTTTGGCGAGAACCATACCGATACGGTATTGGGGGGCTATATGGAAGGTGCTTGGCTGACCAAGCACGACGGTAAATATTATATGCAGTATGCCGCCCCCGGTACGGAATTCAACGTATATGCCGATGGTGTTTATGCGGCGGACTCCCCATTAGGTCCGTATAAATACCAATCGCATAACCCGGTAAGCTATAAGCCCGGTGGTTTCATGAATGGTGCCGGACACGGAAGTACCTTGGTGGGGCCGGGAGGTAATTATTGGCATTTCGCCTCTATGTCTCTCTCGGCTACGGTGAATTGGGAGCGTCGCCTCTGCATGTATCCTACTTTCTTCGATAAGGAGGGCATTATGTATTGTGATAATAACTTCGGTGATTATCCGCATTCCGCTCCCGCCGCGCAAGGATTCACGGAATCGAACCGTCCCAAGACCTCCGCCAATTTCCTTCCGGCCAACTTGACGGATGAGGAATGTAAGACATTCTGGATGGCTCGCACGAATGGAGATACCGAATGGGTAGAGATCGATCTGGAGGCTCCCGCTATGGTATATGCCGTGCAAGTGAATTATCACGATCATCAATCGAATATGTATGGACGTATTCCCGGTTTACGCCACCGTTGTGCGGTGGAAGGCTCTTTGGACGGGCAGGATTGGGTAACGTTGGTGGATCGCCGGAATAATTATAAGGATGTCCCGAATGATTACGTACAAGTGGATAATCCGGCTCGTGTCCGTTATGTCCGTTATAAGAATATAGAGGTCCCGACGCCTCATCTGGCGATCTCGGACTTGCGTGTGTTCGGTATCGGTGAGGGCAAGAAGCCTGCGACGGTGAAGAACTTCAAGGTCGTTCGCCAAGCGGACCGCCGTGACGCGATGATTACTTGGGACGCAGCCAAGAACAGCCAAGGCTACAACATCCGTTGGGGTATCGCTCCCGATAAACTATACAATTCATGGCTCCTATACGGAAAGAATGAATTACTATTAAAGAGTCTGTCCACCGACCAGCCTTATTATTTCACCATCGAGGCATTCAACGAGAACGGTGTATCAGAAGCGACAAAAATACAGGAAGCCCAATAATCTTTCGGTATCATTTTCAAATGTATTTTGTAGAGATAAGACAATCTGTCTCTAC
Organism: Parabacteroides sp. Y3-G-102; assembly: GCF_023656845.1. Taxonomy (NCBI): domain Bacteria; kingdom Pseudomonadati; phylum Bacteroidota; class Bacteroidia; order Bacteroidales; family Tannerellaceae; genus Parabacteroides; species Parabacteroides sp. Y3-G-102. Next base: position 34,676 of record NZ_JAMOKU010000031.1, read on the forward strand.
AAAATACATACAATATTCGATTATTTACTTACTAACGGGTATTTATCTGGATTTGCTATGATAGACAAACTCAAATCTACATCTAAAGCATCCCAACGAATCCGCTCACGTCCTAATAGTTGGTTTAATCTTGATATTATACAACGCCTTAACAGACTATTTAATTATATTTGCGGAAGTTATCGATCTAAGTAGATAGTATTTACATTTGAATATATGATTATGAAAACACTTAGAAGTATTTTTTTTCTGTCTCTTTGCCTTCTTCTCTCCGTTGCTGGATATGCTGGTGATAAGGCTAGTTTTTTGAAAAAGCAGTTTACGGCTCGTGATGGTTATCAATTGAATTATCGGGTTCTGTATCCCCGAGATTATAATCCGGCGCAGAAATACCCGGTAATCCTGTTCCTGCACGGAGCGGGCGAACGAGGGTCGGATAATGAGGCCCAATTAATACATGGTGGCGATATGTTCGCTTCTTTCGAGAATCAAACCAAATATCCGGCTATCATTATAGCGCCTCAATGCCCGGCCGAGAAGACTTGGTCTGAATATAAGGGATTGAACGCCGGAAAAGAAGGAAAGCGTTTCTATCCGTTGAATGCTCCGGCCACACAATCGATGGCCGCCGTCAAGGAATTATTGGATAGTTATATAGCGGAAGGTAAGGTCGATACGAAACGCATTTACGTAACCGGCCTATCAATGGGAGGTATGGGCACGTTCGATATCGTGATGCGTTACCCGAACCTGTTTGCCGCTGCCGCCCCGATCTGTGGTGGAGCGAACTTGCAACGTCTGGCGAACTTTAAGGGCAAGACGGCTTTCAGTATTTATCACGGCGGCTCCGACAGCGTAGTCGATGTACAATTCTCCCGTGACGCTAATGAAGCATTGAAGAAAGCAGGAGCTGATGTCCGTTATAAGGAATTTCCCGGTGTAGACCATAACAGTTGGGATAACGCTTTCGCCGAACCGGATTATCTGGCTTGGATGTTCCAGCATAGCTTATAGTTAGTAAGTCTTGTATCTTTTATAGGCCTTATCATATATAAGTGCTTCCCTCTTATTAAGAAGAAGCTAAATATTTGATAAGGCTTTTTGTTTATCAGTTTTTTATTACTTTTGTCACAAAAGGAGAGAGATGAGTCCATCTGTTATGAAAGACAATGGATTTGACTAGTCGTAATGAAAAACGAATTCATATTAAAAACTCTACTGTCTCATGTTGCAAAAGGAGATTATGCCTCTTTTCGTGAGTTGTTTGACATACAATATGCCACGGTCAATCGTTTTGTGGGATATTTTCTGCCAAATAAGGAAGATCGTGAGGAAGTCGTATCCGAGGTATTCTGTATCCTATGGAAAAGAAGGGAAGAATTGATTGATATAGAAGACCTGAACGCTTGGTTATTTATCATCAGTAGAAACGAATCTTTCCATTACTTGAAACAGAAAGAGCATCAACGCCAAAACATATCCATTGATGAGTTACCGATAGATTTGTATATAGATACGAATGAGGTAGATAGTGATCTGCTTGACGCCGAGATGACAGAGGTATATAATAAAGCCCTTTCCGAACTCCCCGAACGCTGCAAATTAATCTTCTTATTGGCTCGTGAAGAGCGAATGAAGCATAAAGAGATCGCTCAAGCCTTGTCAATAACGGAAGGAACCGTGGAGCAACAAATGAATATCGCGATCCGGAAAATGTTGGATGCGGTGAGCCGATATTACAATGTCGTTAAAAGGAGAATTCATCTGTTGTTTTAATGAATGTTAAACTCGTGATACCCTTTATAGGTAAAAAAGACTTCTATACTCTTTATTTATAGAATCATTAATCAAATGTAGGTGGCTCCTACAAGTAAAAAGTGTATGATTGTGGATAATCAAAAGAATCAAGAAAAAGAGATAAAGCTGATTTTACAGCTTTTAAATGCGATAAAAGCGAAACACACTTTATCCGTTCAAGAAGCGGAGGAGGGAAAAGAGGCTGTTTTCAAACGGGTGGAAGAGAAGTTGGGACGTCGTTATAATCTGACGGCAACTAGAAGAACCCGTCTATTCCGTTATTGGCCGGTGGCCGCTTCTATCGCAATCTTGATTCTTTCTTCTGTAATCGTTTCTATCGGAATCATCAATAGTCGGCAGGTCTTAACGGCTCAAGCGCCTATTGTCGTGGAAGTTCCGGAGGGTGCTATCACGCATCTCACCCTTTCTGATGGTACTCAAGTTACGTTGAATGGAGGATCTAGCTTGACATATCCGGCCGAATTTTCCGATAACCGTGAAGTGTGCTTACAGGGTGAAGGATTCTTTGATGTCAGGAAGAAGATGGAGAGCCCGTTCATCGTACATACGAAGCAATTCTCGGCGAAAGTATTGGGTACCCGTTTTAGTTTCAAGGCTTATGATACTGATCGCCAAGCCGTGTTGACCTTGGAAAGAGGTTCCGTGCAAGTATTGACGGATCATGGCAAGGAGAATATGATATTATCTCCTAATCAGCAGGTAATTAAAGATAGCCATACAGGTAAACTCTATTGCCATGAGGTGGATGCGGAAGATTATACGTGCTGGAAGGACGGTATTCTGGTGTTTAAGGATCAGACGTTGGCAGAAATCTCTACCATATTGGAAAGGCGGTTCAACGTGAGGATCGAGATAGACTCCGAGTCGATAAAGTATGATAAATATGTCGCAAGTTTCCGGAAACACGTGAGTTTGGATGATATTCTTAAAAAGTTATCTTACCAACGCTCATGGACATATATTCAGAAGGATGGAAAAATCAAGCTAGTCAAGAACGTTTAATACTTAAATTCATTTGCCTATGAAGTGAAATCTGGAAAAGAGTGTAGGAGCCAAGCTATTTGAAATGACCTCTAGTTATTGTTAATATTTAAATTTATCTATCATGAAGAAAGACACAGGAATTCGTGTAAAGTATGGTGTTCCATACTATAGTTCGTGTTATGGCAATCGGCATGTTATTTTTAATACTAAATACGAGTAATATATTAGCTGCCACAGAGTCTCCGGTTGTTCTTGATTTATCTCTGAATCAGACTACTTTAGAACAAGTGTTCCGTGAGTTGGAAAAACAATCTGGTTATTCTATTATCTATAAAAGTAGTGAAGTCAATTTGAAAGAGGTTTTGTCTGTTGATGTCAGCAAAGAGCCACTCGAGAATGTCTTGAATAAGGTTCTGAGAAAACAGGGATTGACGTATGAGATAAAAGATGAGCATATTATAATCTACAAAGCGAAGGCGAACAAAGAGATCCATGCGGTAATAAAGCAACAAAATAAGAAAATTAGCGGGGTTGTAAAAGATGCCCAAGGAGAACCGATGATCGGTGTCAGCGTGCTGGAGGAAGGTACCCAAAACGGGACGGTAACCGACTTTAACGGGAATTATGTGCTGGAAGTACAAAATGGAAAAGCGGCATTAGTCTTCTCTTATATTGGCTATGTAAGTAAGAAGGTGAGTATAGGGAATCTTTCGGTGGTTAATGTTGCATTGGATGAAGACGTTCAAAGGCTGGATGATGTTGTTGTTGTGGGTTACGCCATAGGAAACAAGCGTTCCGTATCTGGTGCTGTGGAGAAAGTAAAGAAAGAGGATATGAACTCGGGTGTCGTTACGGAGCCTTTGGATGCGGTAAAGGGTAAGGTCGCTGGTGTTGTTATCAGTAATGTAGGTGGAGACCCTACGAGTGATATGAATATCCGTATCCGGGGTACTACCTCTCTATCCGGAGGCAATGATCCGTTGGTTATCATCGATGGGGTATTTGGAGATTTAAGTATGTTGAACGCCATCTCTCCTTCCGATATAGAGTCTTTGACTATCTTGAAAGATGCTTCGGAGACGGCTCAGTATGGTTCACGGGGTGCGTCCGGGGTAATTGTCGTTACGACTGCCAAGGGTAGAGCCGGTTTCGCTCAAATTGAATATAATGGTTTATTCGGTGTTAATAAGGTTTATAAGAACTTGGGAATGTTAACGGCCGATGAATGGCGTGCCGGTGCGGTGGCTATGGGATTGAGTACGAATGATATGGGAGCGAGTACGAATTGGTTTGAGGAGGTGGAACGTTCTGCCAGTCTTACCCAGACCCATAATCTCTCATTTACGAGCGGTAATGATAATTCCAATCTAAGGGCCTCTCTCGGTGTGATCCGCCGTCCGGGTTTGTTGAAGAATTCTTCTTCCAATAGTTATACGGCCAAAGTGGACGCAAGCCAGTATGCTTTCCAGAAACGGGTGAAGTTTGATTTAGGCATGTTTGGATCACGTAGGGAAGGCGATCATCAATTTGATATGTACCGTACGATTTATTCGGCGGCAGCTTACAATCCTACGTATCCGAACTATAAGAATCCGGAAACGGGTATCTGGGATGAGGATAAGACCGCGATCGAGGTATATAACCCCTTAGGTATGTTGGAGATCACAAATAAGAAAATAGCCTCTCATGTGAACGTGAACGGACGTGTAAACGTGGAGATCATCAAGGGATTGAACTTGACGGGATTCGGTTCGTATACTTACTATAGCTTGAATGACCGGCGTTATATCCCGAATGATATCCAACAGGGTTCGATGAACGGGAATGGACAGGCCTATTTGAAATATGCGGAACGAAATGACTTGATGGGAAATCTCCAATTGAATTACGCAAGGGAATTCGGACGGCATAGCATTAACGCTTTGGCTTTATTGGAGGCGCAGACACAGTCTTTGTTCGAGTCTTCCACGAAAACCAGCGGTTACGAGACGAATTATTTTACCTATAATAACTTGAAAGCCGGTGCTAACATAAGTTGGGGTGACGCTACCTCTAATGCTACCCGTTTCGCTTTATTATCTTATATGGCACGCTTTAATTATATGTATGATAGCCGTTACGTAGTTACGGCGAATGTCCGTCGCGACGGTTCTTCTAAATTAGGTTATGGTAATAAATGGGGATTCTTCCCGTCGGCTTCTGTCGCTTGGATCGCCTCGAACGAGGCTTTTATGAAGTCCTTGACTTTTATCGATAACTTGAAAGTGAGAGCCGGATATGGCGTGACCGGTAATCAAGATGCGATCGATCCGTATCAATCCCTCTCCTTGATGGCTCCGAATGGAACGACCTTGGTGGATGGATCGGCTACGACTACTTTCTATATCGATTCAAATCCAAATCCGGATTTGCGTTGGGAAAAGAAGTATACGTTTGATGTGGGCGTGGATTTAGCGATGTTCCAATCCCGTCTTCGCTTGACAATGGATTATTATGCGTCTACTACGAAAGATATGTTGTACACTTATACCGTTCCGGTTCCTCCGTTCGTATATACGTCTATGCTTGCGAACTTAGGAGAAATGACCAATAACGGCTTTGAGGTAGCGATCAGCGGCGATATCATCAAGAAAAAAGATTTCTCATTAACCGTGGGTACGAATCTGTCTTTCCAGAAGAATAAGCTTAAATCATTAAGTGGTACATATATGGGGTCAGAGTTTACGACTAGTAAATATATCCAAGTATCGGCGGTGAACGCTCCTAGCTTAACCCAGTATACGGGTGTTACTTACTTGACGGAGGGACAACCCTTAGGCGTATTCTATATTCCTCATTGCAACGGATTGGTAGAGAAGGAAGATGGTAAGTTTGTTTATGATATCGCGGATCTGGATGGCGATGGCAAAGTGGACTTATCGGATAGCGGTGACCGTTATATAGCGGGTCAAGCGTTACCAAAGGTATATATGGGTGGCTTTGTTAATATGCGATATAAAGATTTTGATCTGGCGGTTCAATTAAATGGGGCGTTCGGGCATAAAATCTATAATGGTACAAGTTTGACGTTTAATAATTTATCATTGTATCCAACCTATAATATATTGGATGGGGCGTTGGATAAGCGGATATACGACATCAAGATTTCTGATTATTATCTGGAAAATGGTAACTATGTTAATATCGAGTATATTACGTTAGGTTATAATATTCCCGTCAAGAAACTGAAGATTGAGAAGTATTTAAAATCCTTGCGTTTGGCGTTCTCTGTTAACAATGTCGCGACCATCACAGGTTATTCTGGTATGACGCCGCTTATCAACTCGGCGAATGTGGCGTCTAAATCTTCTGTTTCGGGTACGTTGGGTGTGGATGATAAATTGATTTATCCGTTGAGCCGTACTTATTCACTCTCACTGGGTGTTAAATTCTAATTGTTAATCTTTTAATACGTATTGTCATGAAAAAAGTATTGGTGAGCTCCATGCTGATTTTAGGTGGTTTATTCTCCGCTTGTTCCGGATTTTTGGATGAGGATCCCAAGAGTAAGATACCGGAAGAAGAAGCTTATAAAAGTGAGAAATTGGTGTATGTAAATACGATCGCTACGATTTATACCTCATTTGGGAATCGGTTATATGGAAGTACGGATAATGTGCATACTTTACAAGAGTTTTCTTCCGATGCTTGGATATTGCCGGGAAGACAAGGCGACTGGGTAGATGGAGGTAAATGGCAATCCTTGTTTTTGCATAATTATGGTCCGGGTAACGCTACGATAAAGAGTACTTGGAATGCGCTATATACGATTATCGGTAACTGTAATACCTCGATCGATAATCTGGAGACCTTCATTCAAGCGGGTGGGGAGAGCTATCTGCAAGATTATCAATATGAGGCTCGTGCCGTGCGTGCGATTCTGTATTATCATTTGGTCGATTTATTCGGTCGTGTACCTCTGGTTACTTCTTCGAAGACTGTGATGGCGGATGTGAATCAATCTTCGAGAAGCGAGGTCTATCAGTTTATTGTGGATGAGTTGACGGATTGCATTCCCCATTTGCCCAGTGGAAAATGCCAGAATATGGGCAAGTATTATGGCCGGGTGACCAAGGCTGTGGGGTATATGGCGATGGCGAAAGTCGCTATTAATAGTCCTATCTTGTCAAAAGATGATTGGAATGATGGTTCTTTGGTGGGTGGTATCGCTAAAGTTGCGCCGTATGTAAACCAAGCGGGCAAAAATATTAAGATCGCGTTGGATGGTACGACTCGTGACGCTTGGGAGACGGTTCTTTATTGTCAGAAACAGATAGAGAAGGAGGGATATAGTCTACAACCCAACTTCTCCCAGAATTTTTCCAAGACAAACGATAGTTCGGTAGAAAATATCTGGACTCAACCGAGTGATGGTACTACCTATAAAGTGAGCGATTATAATCCGACTCGTACATTACATGCGGCCCACGCATCCGCTTATGGCTTGCAAGGTTGGAATGGTGCCTGCGCTACCGTAGAACAGATGAAAGTTTTCAAGTACGGTACGGATGAACAAGATCCCCGTATGGATATGACGTTCTTTTATGGACCGGTGTTCGTGGATGGCAAGCCGATAGATGCGGGTTTAGGCGATGGAGCTCAGTTATGCTATAACCCAATGGATGTGGTTGTTGATTTTAAGGAGGATGTACCGAACCAGATATTAAAATTTGCGGGAGCCCGTATGTCTAAATATGAGGTGGATAATACGACTTCTTCTTATTTGAATCATAATAATGATAAGGTGTTCTGGAGGTATGCAGATGCCTTGTTATTGGCGGCTGAGGCGAAAGTCCGTATGGGACAAAGCGGTGATGCGGAAGTGAATGAGATTCGTGACCGTGTACAAGCCGGACAGAAAAGTAACGTGACTTTGCAAGATATCTTGGATGAACGCATGTTGGAATTCTCTTATGAGGGGATGCGCCGTCAGGATCAAATACGTTTCGGGACTTATACGGAACCTACGACTGATCGTTATGCGGGAGTGCATCATAATGTCGCCACTGGCGATTACGTAGTGGATAATACCGGTTTTACAACCGTTTTCCCGATCCCTACTTCTGTGCTTGAGTTAAATACGAAATTAACACAAAATCCGGGTTATTAATTCTTTAAATTTAGAGGATATGAGATGTAAGTATTTATTGTTATATGGGCTATTGGCTGTCTTACCATTCTCGGCGCAGGCCGGATATAAAAAGATAGCGAATGGTATATTGGTCAGCTTGCCGGAAGGCGAGCTGAACCAATCGAAAACGGTTCGTTTGTTGGTTGTGAATGATGAGGTTATTCAAGTGACGGCAAGCCCGGAGGCTAAGATTCAGGATAAGCAGAGCTTAGTCCGTGTCGCTCCGGTAAAGGCCCCGGTAAAATGGAATGTCGAATCGACTTCGGATTCCGTATTTCTGAATACCGGCAAATTACGTGCGGCCGTCAGTCTTGTTACGGGAGAAGTGACATTCTATGATATGTCGGGTAAGCTAATATTGCGAGAAAGTAACGGTGGACGGCAGTTTACGCCGATAGAGGTAGAAGGTCGCAAAGGCTATACGACTCGCCAGCAATTTAATTCACCGGAAGACGAGGCTTTCTATGGATTGGGGCAGCACCAGTCGGATGAATTTAATTATAAATCGAAAAATGAGGAGTTGTATCAGTATAATACCAAGATATCGGTGCCTTTCGTGGTTTCTTCCAAGAATTATGGTGTCTTATTCGATAACTATTCTTATTCCCGGTACGGTGATCCACGCCCTTATTCGAACTTGGATATCTTTAAGTTGTACGATAAGAATGGGAAAGAGGGAGGTTTGACCGCTACTTATTATAAAAATAATGGATTGGAGGTCTTTGCGGAACGTCAAGAGTCCAGAATTGATTACGAGACCCTGTTTACGCACCAACCTCTTCCGAAGACGTTTGATTTTAAGGGAGAGACGTTTGATAAATTCCCGGAAGGATTCCGTTTCAGGAACAGCTTGGTCGTTTGGGAAGGTGAGATCGAACCGAAAGAAAGTGGTGTTTATCATTTTAAGTTATTCTATGGAGCGTATACGAAAGTCTTCTTGGATAATAAACTGGTGGTAGAAGAACGTTGGCGGCCCTCTTGGAATCCTAATAGCGTGAAATTCACGGCCGATTTGCAAGCGGGAAAGAAAGTCCCGGTGCGTATCGAATGGCGTGAGGGAGCCGGCTCTTATATTGGGTTGAAAGTATTGTCTCCTCGTCCGGAAGAAGAAGTAGGGCGATTGTCTATGTGGTCGGAGATGGGAAATGATATAGATTATTATTTTATTCATGGTGATTCGATGGACGAGGTAATCTCAGGTTATCGGTATGTCACCGGTAAATCGCCGATCATGCCTGCTTGGGCGATGGGCTTTTGGCAAAGCCGTGAACGGTATAAAACGCAAGATGAGATATTGACGGCCTTGCGTGAGCTCCGAAAACGTAAAATGGGTGTGGATAATATTGTCATGGACTGGCAGTACTGGAAAACTGATTCATGGGGAAGCCATGAGTTTGATCCGGCACGTTTCTCTGATCCGAAAGGTATGGTTGATGCGATTCATGATTTGAATGCCCGTTTCATGATCTCTGTTTGGCCGAAATTTTATCCTACCACAAAGAATTATAAAGAATTGGCAGCTAACGGATGGGTTTACCTGCAAGCGGTTAAGGATAGCATCCTTGATTTTGTTCCACCTGGATTCGTGGCTACATTTTATGATGCTTATGCCCCCGGTGCCCGTAAGTTATTCTGGAAACAAATGAATGATAACCTATATCGTTTGGGAGTGGACGCTTGGTGGATGGACGCTTCCGAACCGAATATTAAGGATTGTACACCGATGTCTTACCAAAAGGCGTTGACCGGCCCGACAGCTTTAGGCCCTTCAGCTCAATATTATAATACGTATGCGTTGGTGAATGCGCAGGCTATTTATGAGGGGCAATTGAAGGAAAATCCGGATGATCGCGTATTTTTGTTGACTCGTTCCGGATTCGCTGGCCTACAAAGGTATTCCACCGCTTCTTGGAGCGGAGATATCGGTACTCGTTGGGAGGAATTGAAAGCTCAGATTTCTGCGGGGTTGAACTTCTCAATCTCCGGTATACCTTATTGGACAATGGATATCGGTGGCTTCTGCGTGGAGAACCGTTATCGTACAGGACAGCTTATTTATGACAAGACCGGTGTTGAGAATGACGACTTGAAGGAATGGCGGGAACTGAATGCCCGTTGGTATCAGTTTGGCACATTTACCCCTTTGTACCGTGCGCATGGACAGTTTCCATTGCGTGAGATTTATAATATCGCCCCAGAAGATCATCCGGCCTATCAGACGATCTTGTATTATAATCAATTGCGTTACCGCTTGATGCCTTATATTTATTCGTTGGCAGGTAAGACGTATTTTGATGATTATACGATTATGCGTCCATTGGTGATGGATTATGCCTCCGACTTGGCTGTCCGGGATAATTCTACCCAATATATGTTCGGCCCCTCTATGATGATCGCCCCGGTATATACCTATAAAGCGACTTCCCGTGAGGTGTATTTCCCGAAAGGAACGGATTGGTATGATCTATATACGGGTAAACGTTATAAAGGTGGCCAAAAGCAGGAGGTTGAGGCTCCATTCGAACGTATGCCGATATTTGCTCCGTCAGGTGGTATCTTATTATATGGTCCGGAGATCACTTATGTAAATGAGAAAAAACCGGAAGTGATAGATGTCTATATTTATGCCGGAAAGGATGGCTCCTTCTATCTATATGAAGATGAAGGTACGAACAATAATTACCAGAAAGGAACTTATTCGAAGATCGATTTTAATTATAGCGATGCGACGAATACTTTGACAATCGGTAGTCGTGAAGGCTCTTATCCCGGGATGTTATCAGAGAGAACTTTCAATATTATTTACGTAAGCCCGAATGCTCCTGCGGGATGGGATAATAAGGGTAAGCCTGCAAAGGTAATTGAGTACAAAGGTGAACAAATTTCTGTCAAGTTATAAGATTCTTTAGACTGAAACGGCCTCCTCCGCAATTTCCATGATAGTATAGCGTGAGGGGGCTCTATTTATAGTCTCAACGCATACTTAATCCTTCTTATGCATAATTGGTGATTTCCCCGTGTATCGAAATAATCGTGTTTTTAAGGAGAAATGTGCGGATAGAATGGGAAAATAATTATCTTTGCTACAATAACTTGAAAAAATATATATGGCAACAATCACTTTAAATATAGATGACTCTTTGTTACATAGATATAGTAACAAGATGAGATTAGAAGGAAAGGCTTTGAGTAAGTGGTTAGAAACAATGTTGACCCGGGAGCTTATACGGGCAAAAGATGGGGAAAACGATGTGTTTTCGACTGACTTAATTATAGACAGCTTCCATTTGAAGGGGCCACATAAAGAAGTGCCTGCTGATGATATGGGAAAAGGAGCAATAGCATCCGCAAAATTCATTTAAAGGGAACAAATCGGATGAGAGTGTTTGTAGATACCAATGTGTTGCTAGACATGATATGTCAGCGGGAAGGCTTCAAAGAGGATGCTGATACTATCTTTAGATATTGTATAGAGGATAAACTAAAGATTGTCATGAGTGCTCTCACCTTAATCAATGCGAATTATACGGCTCATAAATACGGTTATTCTTGGGATGAACTTCTTGAGGTCTTGAAGCGTATATGCGGTTATGTTGAGATATCAACGATAGACGATGGAATATTTATGAATGCTTTGTATTCCAATAGCTCGGATTTGGAGGATGCCGTTCAATACTACTCCGCAAAAATGTCGGGGGCGGATTATATTATTACGCGGGATGTGAAAGGGTTTGTAAATTCAACTATAACAGTATTGACCCCTAAAGACTTTCTATCTGTTCTTTAATCGTAGATTTAGCGTTGAATTCCCGTATAGTACAGATCTTATTTTTCATGCTTGCCTAGCCCCATCAAGAATTTAAATAGACGAGAGAAACTTTTCTCTTCTAGGGTATAGGTATCAGCTCCGGATTTTTTACTTACTAGACATTATTTATCCTCTATAGGTTGGATATCCGGAAAAAGAAGTATATTTGCAATGCTAAACATTTTAAAACCAGAAAGCAGAGTAGAATACCTGCTTCTATTCGGTTGCAGGCATTTTTTTGCCTGTAACCGATCCGATATGACGGTTCCGTACCCCCGTGGAGTGCATTAATGTGCCTCCAGCTTTCTGGTAAAGTGTTTAGCAACGGGTCAGGCGGGACCGTTCTTTTTTCCGCCTGCTTAATGCTAATATATTATGGAAGTGGAAAACATTTATCCCGTAACTGAACCTGTCGGTTCAGAGCAAGACGCTCCGGTTTCGAACATGGAAATGTTGAGTGATGTATTTTTTAAGGAAGAGGCACGACGCTTGAAAGAAGCTTTCTGTTTTGAGAGAGATGCGGATGATTTCGATTATCTGAACCATCAGTTACAAAGCGTGAAAAATCTGTTGGTAGGCCTAAAACTGCCGTGGATACAAATAGCACCAATTTTGTACAGATGTATGGCCGTTTATCTGCAGCGTCCCGATCAACATGTAAGTAATATGAAAGTTCGCTACCTGTCAACGCAATTGATGGATGGGGTTTTGCTTTTATCCCAGAACGGACGGCTCATCAATGACTTGCTCATGTTTTTCGACCGCCAGCTTAAGGATATTCAACGCTTGCGGGAAGAGAAGTGTGAGGAAATGGAGAATGTGAGATTGTAAGTCTATATTTGCAGCTCATACATACTTGGTTGTAGAGACGGGGCACGCCCCGTCTCTACAATTGGATGAAAGGGCTTATGCGTGTTCTGGTTAGAATATCAATGTGACAATTTGTAAACTGAAGTCCTTGAGAATCGATTATTTCGGGCCAAAGTACGTCTCGCTCCTAAAAACGAAAGAAAAAAACAGCAATCGTCTATCCGCTAGTGACTTGTTGAAAAACGGCCTTTTATTCTAGCGAAATAAATTCATCCTATCTCATATCTTATGCCTTATGGCCCAGTCGTTAGGGGGCAACAATGCCCATTATAAGGTAGTCATATCGCCCATTATGACCATATGTGTAGCCTATCGTGACTATATGTGTGGGTTTACGCCTGTACAGGCGTGGGTGAACGGGACTATATGTGTAATCTAACGAGGGTATTCTTATCGAAAAACGGGTCTTTTTGTGTGGAAAAGGCGTATAAATGCCTGCTTTCTCCTTCATGTTCTCGTTTATAGAGCTTTTCTAAATAAAGGTGATGTTATATAAAAGGGGTTATTACTGATAAATAGTTAACATTCCTTGGCTTTTGCTTACGTCTCTGTAAATAGGGGAAAGTGAACCATTATATTTCCGGCTAAATATAAGGTGAAGCATTTCCTATCAATAACTTTCATTACCTTTGCGCCCGCTAAAAATAAACAAATGAGATGAAATCTACTTTATCAATTTCTTCCTTATCCAGACAAGTCCTGCTTCGGGAGACACGGGACTATTTAATGATCGCTCTTGGGATGATCCTTTACGGTATCGGATGGACCGTTTTCCTTTTGCCGAATGACATTACGACAGGTGGAGTGCCGGGTATCGCTTCCATTATTTTCTGGGCTACGGGATTTCCCGTTCAGTACACTTACTTCCTCATTAATGCCGTCTTGCTGATGCTTGCCTTGAAAATATTAGGTTTTAAGTTCAGTATCAAGACGATCTTCGCCGTGTTTACGCTTACTTTTTTCTTGTCCCTTATCCAGGAGCTGACAGCCGGGATGCATTTATTACAAGATCAACCGTTTATGGCATGTGTGCTGGGAGCCTCCTTCTGCGGAAGTGGTATCGGTATCGCTTTCTCCTCGAACGGTAGTACGGGTGGAACGGATATTATTGCCGCTATCATCAATAAATACCGGGATATAACGCTGGGACGGGTCATGATGATCTGCGATATGATTATTATCACCTCCAGTTATTTCGTGCTAAAGGATTGGGAGAAAGTGGTATATGGTTTCGTAACGTTATATGTTTGTAGTTTCGTGCTGGATCAGATCGTGAACAGTGCCCGCCAGTCCGTGCAATTCTTTATCATCTCGAAGAAGTATCAAGAGATTGGTAAGGAGATTAATGCGTTGCACCGAGGGGTTACGGTGATCGATGCTACCGGGTTATATACGGGGCAAGAACAGAAGATGATGTTCGTGCTCGCTAAAAAACGGCAATCCACTACGATTTTCCGTATCATTAATGATATTGATCCGACCGCCTTTGTATCCCAAAGCGCCGTAATCGGGGTTTATGGGGAAGGATTCGATCATTTTAAACTAAAGAAATCAAAGTAGAGACGGGGCACGCCCCGTCTCATCCCCTCAAAATAGTAACTAGGGTTGCATGATAACTTCTACCCGGTTACCCTGTCCCAAAAGCTTTTGGGCGAATGCCTTTATCTTCTCGGGAGTCAGCGCCTTAACAATCGACTCATAATCCGTATCGGTATCAAATCCTTTATAATAATAATCATCCAATACGTTCAACCAATAGCTGTTCTCCTGCAAGACTTCCGCATGACGTTTCAGCAGGTTATCCTGTGTTTTCTTGAAATCTTCTTGACGAGGGCCTACCTCGGAAAGCCGTTTCAACTCATTGCGGACAATTGTGTTCATCTGCTCCCACTTAGCCGGGTCCGTATCGAAGAATATCTGTAATGTCGTTCTTCCTTCCGGGAAAGGTGAGATTCTAGCGGATACACCGACGCCATACGTTCCTCCTTCTTTCTCGCGTACCTTCTCGTAATATACCAAGTCCATAACTTGTTTCAATGCGGTAGCGGTGATGATATTCTCCAGATTGTACTCCATTTGTCCGGTATAGAGGTTGGCTACCGTTACTTTCGGGATTTCCATGGAGCGGTTGAATCGATTCATATAGTCTCCCTTACGCATCGATGGAACCTCCGCCGGATTTCCCTTCTCAATTTTTCCTTGAGATGGCAATGTCGCTAAATACTGCTCTATATACGGACGGATACTATCGATCTGGATATTACCTACAAACGTGAATACGAAACCGGAAGCATCCGAGAAGCGTTCCTTGCGCATCTCCATGATACGAGGATAACTGATATGTTCGAAATCTTGTGGACGAAGACGTGACGCACGAGGATTATCTCCGTAAACCGCTTTAGACAAAGAGTCGCTGAAAGCGACCATGGGATTTAACTCCATATTCTGCAATTGCGCTTTTGTCCGTGTCTCGAAAGATGCGTAGGCCTCCTCGTCCATGCGGGGAGCCGTGAAGCTAAGGTAAATTAACTCGAATAAGGTTCGCAAATCGGAAGGAGCGGCCATTCCGTTCACGTTCTCACTATCTTGACTGAGCGATAGGGCGCAAGATACCTTCTTTCCGGCCAGACGCTTACTTAGATCCGTGGCGGAGAAATTACCCAATCCACCGATCTCGATCACGTCATTGAAAACTTTTAAGTTATCAATATCCTTCGTGCCGAATAAAGTGCTTCCTCCCGGGCTGGTAGCGGTCATGATGATCTCGTCCTTCTTGAATTCGGTAGGCTTCAATACCACCTTGATACCATTGCTTAAGGTAAATACTGTCGCTCCGAAGTGCTGGCCGGTCTTTGTCTCCGTGATCTGGCCCGGGGTCGGCAAGGTCGGGACTAAAGGCTCGTTGGAGACAGTTTCCTTATAAGGCTCTACCGGCATCTGTCGTGCTTTGAGGAACGTACGGAGCAGGTTCTCCTCGGTCGGGTATTTTATACCTTCTTTATCCGGTCCGGTTAACCCGATCACGATATTATCCTCTCCGATCATATCTTGGATATATTGGTTGACTTGCTCTACCGGGATATTCTGGGCGATCTGGTTCAATAGCGTGTATTCCATCTCAATGCCCGGGATATAACCGCCGTTGGTGAAATGGTTCACGTATTCACGGACATAAGCGTCGTTCTTTTGGTTATTCCGCTCGTTGTAAGCGGACTCGTATTGTTTCAACACGTTGATGCGTGCCCGTTCATACTCGGATGGCGTAAAGCCATATTGTTTTACCCGTTGAGTCTCTTTGACAAGCGTGGTCAGTGTGGAATCGATCTCGCCTTCCTTGGCAAGAGCGGCTACGGTCCATGCTCCCTTGCTTTTCGCGATCATGAAATTATCATCGTCGTAGGCTTCCGCATAGATAAACGGAGGATTCGCTTGATGCAAGATGTCATCGAAACGCTCGTCCATGATCGACGCGCATATTTGCTGGATATAGTCCTTTACCAATCCGGCAATCGTACGATTCAAGTCGTTGGGCAATTTATCGTGTTTATAGAAGATATAAAGGATCGTATTGGATGCCTCCTTGTCTTTGGCGATCGAGATCAGAGGTAGATCATTGTCGGGAACCGATACTTGTTCCCGTTTTGCCGGGTTGACCGGGGCAGGGACATCGGCGAACATCTTTTTGATCGTTGCCTCCACTTGATCTACATTTACGTCTCCCACGATGATAATCGCTTGCAAGTCCGGACGATACCATTTTTTGTAGTAAGCCCGCAACTCGTCCGGCTTGAAGTTCTCGATCACGTCGATCGAACCGATCGGCATCCGGTTCGCGTAACGGCTTCCCGGGTACATCTTGGGTAGTTGCTGCTCCCATAGACGAGTCTGGGCATCCTGTCGGGTACGCCATTCCTCACGGATGACCCCACGTTCTTTCTGGATAGCCGAGTCGGTCAAGGCTAGGAACCCGGACCAATCGTGAAGGATCAATAAGCAAGAATCAACCACGCCGCTTTTGTTGACAGGGGCGTTGGTAATCATGTAGACGGTCTCATCAAAGGAGGTATAGGCGTTGAAGTTTTCCCCGCTGCGCATACCTACACTCTCGATATATTCGTCCATCCCGTTATTCGGGAAGTTCCTACTGCCGTCGAAAGCCATATGTTCCAAGAAGTGAGCCAAACCTCGTTGATTCTCTTCCTCTAAGATGGAGCCTACGTTTTGGGCGATGTAAAAGTCTGCCCGGTCTTTGGGCTGATCGTTGTGACGGATGTAGTAGGTCAATCCGTTACTCAATTTCCCGTATCGAACCTTTGGGTCGATCGGAAGTGGTTCGGGTTCCTGCATCTCTTGTGCCATCACTTGTGTGAAAGCGACGAAACAAAGCAGGATTGCCGTTAAGATAGAATGTCTTTTTATCATATTTGTTTCATTGATAGTGAATCTAGATCACAAAACTAGCAAAAAATCATAGAAAGAGGCCCTTATGGCGAAAAAAGGAGTATCCGATGCGGAATACTCCTTTCTATCAAGATGAAACAAGCGGGGGGTGCCTCATTTCACCTCTTTATTCATTCGGTATGTCAACGCGCCAGACGGACATTGCTTGATTTGGGCAATTAATTCCGCGGTTGTTGCGTTCTCTATCTGTATCCAGGGCCTCTCCTTCGGCTTATAGACATCGGGAAGAGTCTTTACACAGATACCGGCATGTTGACATAACTCCGGTTGCCAGATAATGGTGAGTTCACCATTCGTATATTCGATCTTCTTTCCCATATAATTTTGTTATAAATATTAAACATGTATACCTCTCATTACGATGCGTTTCCAATCCGGATGCTTCTGGATATATCCAGCTACGAACGGACATAACGGAACGAGACGTAAGTCTTTCTTTTCGATATCCAAGAGCACTTTCTCCACCAATTGGCTACCAATTCCTTTACCTCCAAGCTCCATGGGAACCTCAGTGTGGGTGAGATAAATTACCCCATCCTTATTTTTTATATACTCTATTCTGGGAACGTATCGCTCTATATGAAATTCATATTGGTGGCGTTCTTCATTATCAATTAGTTCATAATTTTCTTTCATCTCCCTATAATTTTAATACTCAACTATTCTATTAACACTTGAGTGATAAGGTTTGTTTAATATAATTCTAATCTATTCTATATAATTTATAGGGGAATGGAACGTTAGGTATTAAACGTAAATGATTACCTTTGCGGCCGACTGCCCGTGTGGGTATGCAAGTAGAAACAATTAATTATCACACTTATACAAAGTATGGGAAAGTACAAACTAATCAACAACGTGTTGGGGTGGGTCGTTTTTTTGATCGCTTCTACCGTTTATCTGATGACAATGGAACCCACCGCCAGTTTCTGGGATTGTGGTGAGTTTATCTCTTCGGCATACAAATTGGAAGTAGGCCATCCGCCCGGAGCTCCTTTCTTCATGTTAACAGCCAATTTATTTACGCAGTTCGCCTCGGACCCTTCCAAGGTGGCGGTAATGGTCAATACGATGTCCGCCCTTTTTAGCGGCCTGACGATCTTATTCCTTTTCTGGAGTATTACCCATTTAGCTCGTAAGATTATCGTGGAAGACGATAAGATGATGTGTCTGGGACAGATGATTACGATCATGGGTTGCGGTTTGGTAGGTTCTTTGGCTTATACGTTTAGCGATACATTCTGGTTTAGCGCCGTGGAGGGCGAGGTATATGCTTATTCTTCCTTGTTTACCGCCTTGGTATTCTGGTTGATCCTGAAATGGGAAGAAGCCGCCGATCGTCCGCATGCCGATCGTTGGATCGTGCTGATCGCTTATTTGATGGGTCTGAGTATCGGTGTCCATTTGCTGAATTTATTGTGTATCCCGGCTATCGTGCTGGTATATTATTATAAGAAATTCCCGAATCCTACGATGAAGGGTACGCTGATCGCTTTATTGGTGTCGTTCGCTATCGTGGGCTTGATGATGTATGGTGTCGTACAAGGCTTGGTTGAGGTTTGCGGTTATTTCGAGCTGTTGTTTGTCAATACGTTCGGTATGCCGTATAACTCGGGTGTATATGCGTTCGTGATTATCTTGGCGGCTTCCTTGATCTGGGCGATCTGGGAGACGATGCAAGACGAGATCCATCCGGTGCGGATGAAGATATCCTTTATCCTCTCGATCGTATTGTTGGGTATTCCGTTTATCGGTAGCGGTTACGTGATCGCCGTGATCCTTACGGCGGCCTTGACGGCTTATTTGTTCATGAGCAAGAAGGTAAATATCAAGATGCTGAATACGATCTTGGTCTGCTTGATGGTAATCGTAGTGGGTTATTCATCCTATGCCTTGACATTGATCCGTGCGACAGCCGATACGCCTATGAACCAGAACGCTCCGCAAGATATCTTTACCTTGCGTACCTACTTGGCTCGCGAGCAATACGGTAAGACTCCGTTGATCTACGGCCAGACCTATGTATCCGAGGTGAAGCGTGAGAACCAAGGCGGTACTTGCGTACCTGTATCGAAAGAGGGTGAGCCGACTTGGAGCCGTGTCATTAAGAAAGATAAAAACGAGAAGGATCATTATTATATCTCTCGTTACGATACGGAATACGAATACGTGGATGAGCTGAGTATGCTTTTCCCCCGTATGTATAGTAGCGACGGACGTCATGTGGCGGCTTATAAGGAGTGGGCACAAGTGAAAGGTACACCGGTGAAGTTCAACCGTTGCGGCGAGATGGTGACGGTGATGAAACCTACGTTTGCCGAGAACTTGCGTTATTTCTTCGCTTATCAGCTGAATTTCATGTATTGGCGTTATTTCATGTGGAACTTCTCCGGACGGCAGAACGATATACAAGGTAACGGTGAGGTGTCGAATGGTAACTGGATAACCGGTATTCCGTTTATTGATGAGGCTTTAGTGGGCCCGCAAGAGGATATGCCGTTCGATATTATCAATAATAAGGGGCATAACGTATATTATATGTTACCGCTTCTGTTGGGTATCTTGGGGCTTCTATTCCAAGCTTATGCCGGAAAGAAGGGCATTCAGGGATTCTGGATCACGTTCTTCTTGTTCTTTATGACGGGTATCGCGATTGTGCTTTACTTGAACCAGACGCCGTATCAGCCTCGTGAGCGAGACTATGCGTATGCCGGATCATTCTATGCGTTCTGTATATGGATCGGTTTCGGTGTGGCGGCCTTGGCGAAAGGATTGCAGAAGTATGGCAAGTTATCTCCGGTGATAGCGGGTTCTGTCGCTACGGTACTCTGCTTGTTGGTTCCTATCCAGATGGGTGCGCAGAACTGGGACGACCATGATCGCTCGAACCGTTATGTTTGCCGTGATTTTGGTGCGAACTATTTGGAATCTTGCGAGCCGAACGCTGTCATATTTACGAATGGTGATAATGACACGTTCCCGTTGTGGTACGCGCAGGAGGTGGAAGGTATCCGTACGGATGTACGTGTATGTAATACGAGCTATTTGCAAACCGACTGGTATATCAACCAAATGAAGAAGCAAGCATACGAATCCGATCCGCTTCCAATCTCTTGGCAACCGGAGGATTATGTGCAAGGTACTCGTGATGCCGCTTATGTATTCCCGATGACGGATAAATCGATCGATCTGAAGACCGCTCTTGATTTTGTTCGTAGTAATGATCCGAAGTTTAAGAAGATCCCGGGTATCAATCAAGAATTAGATTATATTCCTGCGCAGACATTGACGATGGGGGTAGATTCCGCTGCGGTTATGGCTGCCGGCGTGATCGATACCGCTAACTTGCCGTATTTGCAGAAAGAGATGAAGATTGACTTGAAAGGCAAGGATGTCTTGGGTAAGCAAGAGTTGATTATCTTGGATATGTTGCAGACGAATGACTGGAACCGTCCGATCTATTATGCGATTACCGTAAGCCCGGATCAATTCGTGAAATTGGATCCGTACTTCCAGCAGACCGGTATGGCTTATCAGATCGTTCCGATGGAGACACAGGGAACTGTTCGTTCGATCAATACGGAGAAGATGTATGACAACGTGATGAATAAGTTCAAATGGGGTGGTGTCAATACGCCGGGTGTGTACTTGGATGAGACTGTGATGCGGATGTGCAAGAGCTATCGTATCGCGTTGTTCAGTAAGTTGGCTGCCGCTTTGGTCGCTGAGGGCAAGAATGAGAAAGCACTGGACGTATTGGATAAGGCGATGGAAGTATTGCCTCCCGAGAATGTTCCGTTGGATTATAGCGCTCTTTCTTTAGGTGAGCTGTATTACGAGTTGGGCCAGAATGAGAAGGCGGAGATGGTTTATAAAGGTATCGCTGATAATGCGATGCGTAGTATAAACTGGTATTTCCGTTTGCGTCCGGGTCAATTATCATCTGTCGAGAGTGATTTAGGTCATAACTTGGCGGTTCTTCAAGAGGTATTGCGTGTAAGCAAACAATACAATCCGGAGTTCGCTAAGCCTTATCAAGAGGAATTTGATAATTATCGTATGGCGTACGGATCAGTGGCAAAAGACTAACAAAGTATGTTTATAGAACAACCGCCTTGGTTTTACAGGGCACTGTTCCCGGGGGTAACTTGGCGAATACCGGCAGAGAAGAAGTGTGTGTATCTCACCTTCGACGACGGCCCGATTCCCGAGGTTACCCCTTGGGTTTTAGATATATTGGATACGTATGGGATCAAGGCTACCTTTTTTATGGTAGGGGATAATGTACGTAAGCATCCCGAGGTCTTCCAGATGGTGATAGATCGTGGGCACCGTGTCGGTAACCATACGTTCAACCATATCCAAGGTATCAAGTTCTGGACGAAGAATTATTTGGCGAATGTGGAGAAGGCAGCCGAATATATTCCCAGCAATTTATTCCGGCCTCCTCACGGGCATATGCGTTTTCCGCAGGTAGTGTGGCTTCGCCGCCATTATCATATCGTGATGTGGGACGTGGTCACCCGCGATTATAGCCCGCATATGACTCCGAACGGTGTCTTCAACGTGGTAAAGAACTATACCCGTAATGGTTCCGTTATCGTCTTCCACGATTCCTTGAAAGCCGAGCGCAATATGCGTGAGGCAATGCCCCGGGCTGTCGAATGGCTCTTAAAAGAAGGCTACGAGTTTAAAGTTTTTGAATAATGGGTATCTCCCGGTTTATAAAAGATAAAGCTATGGAGTTAGGCTTTTCCGCTTGCGGTATCGCTGAAGTAGCGAAGGCCGGGAGCGAGGAGGTTTATTTTGACCAATGGATCGCGGAAGGCTACCATGCTGGAATGAAATACATGGAGAATCATCGGGAAATCCGTCTCAATCCGGATGGCTTGGTGGAAGGTGCCAAATCAGTTATCTCAGTAGCCTTGAATTATTATCCGAAAGTTCTCCGGAATCCGGCGGAGCCTTATATCTCGTATTATGCGTATGGAGAAGATTATCACGGGGTCGTAAAGGATAAACTTCGCCAATTATGGAAAGCGATAACCGAGCATCATCCCTCCAACAATGAGGCCCGTGTATTCACGGACTCCGCCCCTCTGTTAGAACGTTATTGGGCTTGGAAAGCCGGTTTAGGATGGATCGGAAAGAATACGAATCTAATCATTCCGGGCAAAGGCTCTTTCTTTTTCCTTGGGGAGATCGTGACAACTTTGGAAGTCGATACCTATGATTCCCCCAAAAAGAATCACTGCGGTTCCTGCATCCGCTGTTTGGACGCTTGTCCTACCGGAGCCTTGGAAGGGCCGAAACGTTTGAATGCCCGTAAATGTATCTCTTATCTTACGATCGAGCATCGTGGAGAAATCCCTGTTGAGCAAGCCGTCCTTTTAGGTAACCGCGTCTATGGATGCGACACCTGCCAAGCCGTTTGTCCTTGGAACCGCTTCGCTATGCCTACGGCAGTAGCAGCCTTTCATCCCACCCCTTCTTTGCTCTCCCTTAAAAAAGACGACCTCAAGGCATTGAGCCGTGAGGATTATAATCGTATCTTTGCGCATTCGGCGGTGAAACGCGCCAAATATGAGGGATTATTACGAACAATACAATATCTAAAAGACTAAATTACCATGAGAAGAACATTTAACTTCTTGCTTCTTTTCTTCCTGTCGGTGATGACGGTAATGGCCGCTCCCGGAGATTTACAAGAGAAGCTTGCCGCCCTAAAAGGAATTAGTGGCATTGAAAAACTTCAATCCGATTATTATCCGGAGAAATATGTAGTACGTATTACTCAGCAGGTCGATCCGAAAGACCCCGCCGCCGGAACATTTACGCAACGGGTTATCGTAGGCCATGTAGGTTATGATCGTCCTACCATTATCGTGACCGAAGGATATGGAGCGGCTTATGCGCTCAATCCGAAATATCAGGAAGAACTATCTAAACTATTGAACGCAAACTTAGTGTTTGTGGAGTACCGTTATTTCTTGGAGTCGACGCCGGAACCTAAAAACTGGGATTATCTGACCGCCGAGAACTCTGCGTACGATTTACATAACGTCCGCAATACATTCAAGCAGATTTATCCGGAAAAATGGATCAGTACCGGTATCAGTAAGGGGGGACAGACTACAATGCTTTACCGTGCCTTTTTCCCGGACGACGTGGATTTCTCCGTTCCTTATGTCGGTCCGTTATGTAAAGGCGTAGAGGATGGCCGCCACGAACCTTTCTTACGTAAGGTAGGTACGAAAGCGGAACGCAAGAAGATACAGGATTTTCAATTGGAAGTCTTGAAACGTAAGTCCGATATGCTCCCTTTATTGGAGAGCTATTGTAAGAATAAGAACTTGACATTCCGTATCCCGATGCCCGAGGTATTGGATTATTGCGTACTGGAATATTCATTCGCTCTTTGGCAGTGGGGAACTTCGATAAGTACGATCCCTTCCAAGTCTGCCGACGATCAGGCGCTCTTCGATCATTTGATGGAAATCAGCGGTCCTGATTACTTCGCCGAGAACCAGCCGAATATCTCTTTCTTCGTACAAGCCGCCCGTGAGCTCGGTTATTATGGCTATGACGTAAAACCTTTCAAGAAATACCTTACGATCGATAGCGCCCACGGATACTTGAACCGTATCATGCTTCCCGAGGAACTGGTCGGTAAAGTAGACTTCCGTCCGGCTCTGTACCACAAGATCTATAACTTCTTGAAAGACAACGATCCGAAAATGATCTTCATCTATGGCGAGATCGACCCGTGGAGCGCAGCCATGGTTCCCGCTTTCAAAGGCAAGAAGAACGAGCAAATCTATATCCAGCCCCGAGGTAGCCATCGTGCCCGTATCGGCAATATGCCGGAGGATATGAAGGAGCGGATCCTTACACAGATGAATAAATGGCTGGCCGAGTAAAAATAGAGTAGCCTATTTTTTCCCTATAAATCCCCGTATTATTACTTATCGGTTGTAATACGGGGATTTGTTATGTATATTAAGATATTTCTCGTATATTACGCCCTATTAAAAACTAGATGAAATGTTTACCGGTTCGATGATGAAGTTGAAAAGCATATTATATGGGACGTTACCTTTTTACTATACCAAGGTGTTTGAGCCCTCTTCTCCTAAATTAGCGTATTATGATTATTTTCGAAAAAGAGGATATACACGTTATCCTTATGATTTCGCTGCGGAATATCTGGAGATGTCGATTGCCGTTCAGTGGGATAAGGAGAAAGAATTGCCTTATGTGATGCACCGGGGAAGTAAACGATTATATTTTCCGAGAGAGTATAGCACATCTAAGATCGAGAAATGCTATCGGGCTTTGTTGATCGAGCAAGACGTGAGGCATCCCCATCATTATGCGGATTCCGTGGAGGAGTTTAGGGGAAAGACACTCTTGGATATTGATTCCGCTGAGGGATTTACCGCTCTGGATACCATCGAGGTTACCCGTTTTGTTTATCTTTTTGAATATGAGGATAAATGGATCGAGGCGCTTCAGGCTACTTTTGAGCCGTGGAAAGAGAAAACGATGATCGTAAAGAAATATATCAGCGATCATGACGATGACGTTAATGCTGCTTTGGATAATTTCTTGAAAGACAAGTCTCGAAAAGATATCTTCTTAAAAATGGATATAGAAGGTGCGGAATGTATGGCTTTACAGGGCTGTATGGAATTATTCGCGAAAGCGGATCACTTGGATTTCGCGATCTGTACGTATCATAAAGAAACTGATGTCGTCCAAATCCCGGCTTTTCTGGACCGGTTTAACTGTTCCTATTCATTTACCGATGGCTATATGTTCGTAAAACATAGTTTACGCAAATGCCTTGTCCGGGGAAGTTGTCAAGCTAGTTCCTGATAACTTTGAATCGTCTCCTTGCTGCCTTATTACCCGATATTCGTTACCTTTGCGAAAATATATATGTGGTATGAAAGAATTTAAGGTATTGATATCGGCTCTTTTCGTCTTGATACTTATGGCCTGCGGCGATAAGCGGACAGATGAGAGGATCGTCAGCGTGACGATTGAGCCGCAACGGTATTTTGCGGAGAAGATAGCCGGAGATAAATTTAAGATTAATTGTGTGGTTCCGGCGGGGCAAAGTCCGGAGACGTATGATCCTACGCCCCAGCAAATGGTGCAGGTGGGTAAAAGCCAAGGTTATTTAAGGATCGGATCGATCGGGTTCGAACAGGCTTGGATGGATAATATCCGGAATAATAATCCGGGACTCAAGGTTTTTGACCTGTCCGAAGGAATTGATTTACTTAAAAGCCCCGAGGAAGAAGAGGAACATGATCACCACCACCATCATCATCCCGGAGGCGTCGATCCGCATACGTGGAGCTCTATCTCTGGAGCGAAGGTGATCGCCAAGAACACTTTGGATGCCTTTGTGTCTTTGGACCCGGAGAATAAGGAATATTACCAAGCGAATTATGAACAACTGACGAAAGAAATCGGAGAAACGGAAAAGACCGTTTCCAGTTTGTTACATTCTCTTGACAATAAGACATTTATTATTTACCATCCGGCCCTGACCTATTTGGCCAACGAATATGGCTTGACCCAGCTTTGCATCGAGATGGACGGAAAAGAACCGTCTCCCGCACAATTAAAGGAACTGGTCGAGACCGCACGGGAACATAATGCGAAAGTCGTGTTTATCCAACGGGAGTTTGACCAGAAGAACGCCGAGTTGATCGCGAAAGAAACAGGTTGCCGTCTGATCCCGATCAATCCGCTGGATTACGATTGGGGTAAGGAAATGATTCATATCGCAAAATCGTTAGTCGATGGACAAGCTGATTGAGTTGAGAGAGGTTACCGCCGGATACGGTAATAAGATCGCCTTACGTAACGTAACGCTGGATGTGTGGAAAAATGATTTCTTGGGAATTATCGGACCGAATGGCGGCGGGAAAACGACGCTTTTAAAGGTGATACTAGGTCTATTGCCTCCTATTTCCGGAACGATTCGTTTTTACGATGAAAATGTAGAGGTTCCTTCCTTGAAGATCGGTTATCTACCCCAAATGAGCCAGATCGATAAGAAGTTTCCGATCTCGGTACGGGAAGTGATCTCTTCCGGTTTATCCGCGGAGAAACCTTTGTTCCGTCCATTCAATAGATCCCAGAGAGAGCGTGTAGACGAGGTGATCGTACAGATGGGATTGGAGGAGTTGGCGGGCAGGGCCATCGGTGAGCTTTCCGGCGGCCAGTTGCAGCGGGTCTTATTGGGGCGTTCTATTGTCTCCCGTCCGCAGGTATTGATCTTGGATGAGCCTAATTCGTATGTGGATAAACGATTCGAGTCTCGTTTTTATCAGCTCTTGGAAGAGATCAATAAAGAGAGCGCTATCATCTTGGTTTCCCATGATATCGGTACGGTTTTGACGATGGTGAAAAATATCGCTTGTGTAAACGAGACTTTGCATTATCACCCGGGAGCGAATGTCTCCGAGGAATGGTTGGGCGAGAAATACGCTTGTCCGATCGAGTTGGTGGGGCATGGTGACTTGCCGCACCGAGTCTTGAGGAAACACCAACACGAATAATTCTTTTTCACGAATAACTCTATTTTTATGATACCACAAATCATTTGCTGGATAAGCTTGCCGGAGATCGGTTATATCGTAGGTATTGCCGTAATCCTGTTCGGATGTAAGGCCGTATCGCAAAACCCTTTCATCAGTAAGAAACAAAAGATTCTTTGGATGCTGACGATCCTGTTCTTGAATTGGATCGGGTTGTTGTGGTATTATTATACATTTTATATGAAAGAAAAATGAAGGACAGAAAGATATTGATAACCGGAGCGAGTGGTTTTATCGGCGGTTTCTTGGTAGAGGAGGCGCTTCGCCGTGGCTATGAGACGTGGGCGGGTATCCGTACAGGTAGCAGTAAAGCGCATCTGCAAGATAAGCGGATTCATTTCATCGACTTGAAATATGGCGATCAGGAAGCGCTTACGGCTCAACTCTCAGACTTTGCCCGTGAGCATGGGGCATGGGATTATGTGATCCATAACGCCGGGTTGACGAAGACATTGGATAAGCGAAACTTTTTCCGTGTGAACGCCGAGAATACGCATCGATTTATCGAGGCTTTAGCCGCCGCCGGTTGCAAACCGAAGAAATTCCTCTTGATGAGCAGCCTAAGCAGCTATGGGCGAGGCGACGAGAAGACTTTCCGCCCGATACGCTTGGACGATCCGCAGCGGCCGGACACGGCTTATGGCCAAAGTAAGCTAGAGGCGGAGAACTACATCCGTAAACAAACCTATTTTCCTTACGTGATCTTGCGGCCTACAGGAGTATACGGGCCGGGAGAGAAGGATTATTTCATGGAAATACAAAGCGTAAAGTCGGGGCTCGATTTCGCCGTAGGCGCTATTCCCCAGCGAATCACGTTTATCTATGTAAAAGATTTAGCGACCGTGGCCTTCCTTTCCCTTGAGAAAGAGGAGATAAAGAACCGGCATTATTTTGTAGCCGACGGAGATGTCTACACGGATGAGTCTTTTGCCCGTATGATACAAGATATCTTAGGAAAGAAGCGGGTATTGCATGCCCGTATACCGCTGGGGTTGGTGCGTATCGCTTGCCACTGTTCAGAATGGATCGGTAAGTTGTTGAAGAAAAGTATGACGCTAAATAGTGATAAATACATCATCTTGAAGCAGCGTAACTGGATTTGCGATGTCACGCCTCTTCAAGATGATTTAGGTTTTATCCCGGCCTATCCTTTACGTAAAGGCTTGGAAGAAAGTATCGAATGGTATAAAAAGGAGGGGTGGTTGTAAGAATCACTCCACCTTCTCGATCTTACCGGAGCCCATTACCTTTTTTTGGATATCTTGGGGATCTCCTTTGTATTTTACGGAACCGCTACCGGCTATCTCTGCCTTGATTTTGTTTACGACAGAGGCTTCTATGTCTCCACTACCGGCAATCTTGCACTCAAGCTCATCCATGTTACAATCGAAAGCACGTACTGTACCGCTACCGGCGATCGAGAATTCAGCTATGCCTACGGTTCCCCCTAGAACGATCGTGTTAGACCCGGCCATATCCCCGTTTAATTCCTCACAATACACTTTATGGCCAACGAAATCTCCGCTACCGGCGATCTCTATCTTTAGGTTTGTAAAAGAGGCCGTGTCGTGGAATTGGATAATCCCGCTACCGGCTAATCCTGCCTCGAACTCCTCGGCTTGTAGAGGGGAATTTATATTTACATGGGTACTGCCTGCCGCCGCTAGTTTCTTTAGATTGCGGGAGTTGGCCGTAACCATGAACTCGGTCGGACGGAAATTCGTATGTTTCCTGAATTCTTTTTTCGGACGGATCTTAAGCTTATGGTTCTCTACATTAAACTCATATTTCTCGAAGATATTCCGGTCTGTCTTTATTTCCAAACCTTCAGGAGCTTCGGATTGCGTGTAATTCACGACCATGCCTCCTCCCTCTAACTCAAGACAGTCATACTCGGAAACCGGGATGTTTTCCGTGGTGATATTGCCGTCTCCTTTTATGGTTTGTGTAGGGATACAGCCTGTCGTAGAAAAGATCACCAGCAGACATAGGTATATAATTCTTGTTTTCATTCTTTTACTTCTTCTACGGTACCTTTACCGATTATTCTCTGTTGAACTGCTGTCGGGCCTTTATAACGGATATTTCCTTTACCGATTACGTTGGCCTTTAAATTATCGGTAGCATGTACTTCCGCTAAGCCATTGCCTGTTACTTTGCAACTTAGCAGAGGAACCGCTAACCCAAAAGCGTGTATATCACCACTGCTGACGATACTGTAGTCTCCTTCTTTTGCGTTACCTTTCTTGATTGTTATAGAGCCGGAGCCATCGATATCACATTCGATCTTGTCGGCTTCCAGATGATTGACAACCATATTTGCGCTACCGGATACATTCAAATCCAGTTTACCGACCGTAACTGTCTCTTTCAGTTGCACCAAGCTATTGGCGTTCGCCTTAATAACGGTCTCGTCTCCGGTAAGCGGACTGTTTACCATGAAGTTGGCATTTCCGGAAACTTTTGCGGCGGCAAGCCATTTAGAATTCGTCTTTACGATAAACTTCGTGAAATGATCTACCTTCGCTCCTTTGAAAGCGATGGTTAAGACACGATCCTTCACCTCGATATTGACATAGGGATGAAGATTCTGGTCTACGGTAACCTCCACGGTGGAAGGATCATCGGATTGCTCGTAATTGAAATCAATTACGCCATCCACCTTAATCTCGTTATAATCGGCGACAGAAATCTTTTTCGAGGTCAATTTACCATCGCCTTTTACATGATCTGCGGCCCAACCGGTAGTGACCCATCCTAGGAAAAATACCATTAATAAGATAGCCTTTGTTTTCATAAGTATCGTTTTTTGTGATTCTACTTTTTAATTTAGACTCTATAAATAAAGAGTTGGTTACAAAAATAGCAAGAAAAAGCTACCGGATATCACATCGAGTAGCTTTTTTAAATTTGATAATGTGTGTATTTTAAAATAATGTGTGTGTTCGATCAATTCGCACCTTGGATGGAGCCAGAGCCGGACTTTGATTTATGCACGCTCGCTGGGCCTTTATAGCGGATGTCTCCACTGCCCGAAACCGATAGGTTCATGTTATCTTTGGCATAAACACGGGCATCTCCGCTACCGCTTACCGAGCAACTCAAATCATTGACAGATAAGTCGTATGCTTTTATATCTCCACTGCCCGATACGGAATAGCGGGCCTCGTCCGCCTTACCTTTCAAGGTGATGTCTCCGGAGCCTGAAACCTTGCTGGTAAGATTCTTGCAGTCCAAATCTTCAAAAACCAGATCGCCGGAGCCGGATACCGAGAACTCACCTAATCGTAATTTCACGTTATGTGGGAACTTTACGTCGCTGGAGCCGGAAATCTTGATTTCCAGTTGATCCTCGGAAAAAGCGTTCTGCGCCTCAAAATCCATCGGGCCGGAAGTCTTTAAGTATTTCAGAGTCTTCGAGCTTCCTTCGATTACATACTGGGTCGGTTTGATACGGGTCCCGTCTTGTATGCGGATAGCTAACCGTCCGTTATTGGATTTGATCGAGAGGAGTGGGAATAGATTCTCGTCGATCGTAATTTTCAAGGAAGCGCTTCGTCCATGCGTATATTTGAATACCGGGAATTTCTTGTTGCTTCTATTTCCCCAAAAATTATTGCCGGAATATTCGATATTTCCACCCAGTTCGATCTCGCTATAGTTATCTACCGATATCTCTTTCGTAATTATATTCCCATTTCCTTCTACTTTACTAGCCTCTGCCATGAAGGCACAAAAGATGAGGGCTATTACCGCTACTAATTTTGTTTTCATCGTTCGTATGTATTAAATGTTTATTTGACTTTGTTGATCGAGCCGGAGCCCATGATAGACTTACTGATCTCCGGATCTCCTTTATAATGGATCTCGCCACTACCTACGATATTAGCATCCAAGATTTGCGTGGCATATACGCTGATCTCGCCGCTGCTGGCGATATTACACTCTGCTTTACGTGCTTGGCAGTCAAAGGCTTTAATCTCACCACTTCCCGCTACATTGAATGAGGCACGATCTACGGTTCCTATTACCTCGATTTCCCCGCTGCTGGCGAGGCTGCAAGATAGGTTGTCCAGCTGTATATCCTTGGCGATGATATTTCCGCTACCGGCCATGTTACATTCAAGCTTGTAACCTTTTACGGGGCCTCTCAACTCAACGTTTCCACTACCGGCCATATTGATCTCCATCCGGTTTACTTTCGTCGGTTTGCTGATAATGAAACTGCCGGAACCTACCGTATTCAACTCTTTTAGTTCCTTGGAGTTGGATTTTATCTTGTAGACGGTCGGCCTCAAGTCGTAGGAGTTATTATTAAAACCTTTCTTGATAGATTTCGGATAGATCTTTAACGTACCGCCTTCTACTTCGGTCACGAGGTAATCAAATAAGTTCTCATCGATCGTTACGGATAGATAAGGCGCTTTATCCGACTGTTCATACTCGAAATCAGCGGAGCCAACGAACGTAATCTCGTCGTAATCGCTAATCTTTATCTCCCGGGTTTCCGGATTTCCATTTCCATCGATACGTCGGTCGGCGGCGAATCCGCAAACTGCGATCATCTGTATGCAGAATATAAAAAGTGATACTCTCGTCTTCATCGTCTTTAATTTTTTAGGTTCTTTTCTTAATAGACGAGCGAGTATCTGTAAGGGTTGCAGAAATAAGGGACTTTTTTCGAATAAGGATCAATTTATTCCGATTCTATCTAAAATGATTTCCCCTTTATCTTTTTTATTGAAGATAAAGCGGATTTCCTTCAGTTGGTCGATGGATAGGCTATCTCCTTGATTGAAGGAGGATAACGGAATCTCTACATACTGTAGTACTTTCTCAGAAACCTTCTCTTTTCCCAGCGAGAGTAAAGTACTACATTTCGTTAGCTCTGGTTTTAATAACGGAGGAAGCACATAGAATGAAGAGAAATCTTTTTTTACGCTTGTCTCGCCAAACGTTAATTCAAGCGTGAAATCTACCGCATCGATTGTATCCGAGTTATTCCCGATAAAGAAGAACAGATTCTTTACCGTGTTGATATCCAAAGAGGCTAAGGCCGCTGAATCTATTTGAAGCGTATATTCGGCCTGTTGGAGGGAATTCGTATCCTTTTTCTCCCATCCCAGATAAACAGCGGAGGTTAATTGGGATGTGCTCCCATCATCCTTCAGTATTAAGGCATCTTCTTCCCACGTTTTTAAGTTTTGCCCATGAATGCTACAGTCTTTCAATGTAGCTGTAGTTACATCCAGATCTTCTTCGTAATCGGCTATATATTTAAAACCGGAGTCTTCGTATTGGTTGAAAT
The DNA here is from genome assembly GCF_023656845.1 of Parabacteroides sp. Y3-G-102. Lineage (NCBI taxonomy): Bacteria > Pseudomonadati > Bacteroidota > Bacteroidia > Bacteroidales > Tannerellaceae > Parabacteroides > Parabacteroides sp. Y3-G-102. The sequence goes on from NZ_JAMOKU010000031.1 coordinate 66,712, forward strand.
AATATCCTTTGGGAATGATTGTTTTCGCTAGGCGGTAATCTTTTAAGATCGATAGATTTTCTTTCTTGCCTTTTAATGAGGCGTCGAGAAATGCGGATATATAGGTTTGGGCGATCTTGCGTTGACCCTCACCGTCCATTAAAGGGGTCAGATTGAGGAGTGCCGAATAAGGGAAGGGTATATCTTTCCGCCCCCATGCGGTGCTGAATTGTCCATGATTGGCCGCATAGATATATAATACGGACTTGAAATGGAAATTCGTATCCGTGAAGTGAAGGTTGTTATATTTTCGGCTTCCTGCCATGGAAAACACATCTTGATCATACCCTCCCTGTAAAAGTAGATAATCGATATTCTCCAGCTCCAAAGGCTTATCTTTGTGCATGCTATAAAATGCGGTTGGAGCGATCTCTACGATTCCTTTGATGGAGAAATTGAAGTTGAAATCCTGATTGGCATCCTTGTAATATCTTTTTTGCTTGTTGATCACGATCGCTAGAGGAGCGGCTTGCCCTCCTCTGGAATGTCCGACAAGCGCTATATTATCCATATCAACCGTTTGGTAAAAGGGGGTGTCTTCTTGTTGGTTCCATTCTCTCCAGCATTCCAGATGCTTTAGGATTAGCCAAGCTCTGGTGAATATCTCATTATGGCTATAATCCCCACTCCAATTGCTGTTTAGGAAATTCTCGTCTATCGAGGCGGCGATGTACCCTTTGCTTGCTAATAAAGTGGCGATATATTCGTAGCCGGGGTCTGAATATTCTTGCATAAGATGGTTACCGTGTACGAATATAACCAGCGGGAAAGGGCCTTGGCCCTCAGGATACCATACTCGTCCGTTGATCGGGTAATTGGAGGCGCCGAATCCCCAAAAGATTTCTCTTATCCAATTATCGAATCCGGAAGTCTGGTCGAAAAAGGGAGTGGCATCTACAGAGGAGGTTTTTATATCGCATGAGTTTGCGTATTCATCCCTGTTTTTATCATCCCCATTTCCATATGTCAATGTTTTTACTGTATAGGTTCCTTCGATGGTAGGATCAGGAGCGTTGAATGTAGGGGCTTTTTGGTTCCAATAATTTTCCGAGACCGGGGGCGTATGATCAAATCCTTCATTAGCCAAGAAGTAAACAACGCATGTGTTTAGCCCTAATACGATCAATATCAATGTGATTGATACTTTCTTCTTGATACCGATGTAAACAGAGTATCCTATTAAAGCACCACAAAGCAGTTCGAATCCGATAAACATCCGGATAGTATCCGGATAAGGAAGAAATCCGACTAATATATAAGTAGATAAACAGATTCCGACAAACCAAGGATTGAATAATCTTATGATCTTAAAGCCCCATGTGCTTAGTAAGGCGAGCAGGCTTGATAGAATGCCCACGGTTATCAATGCGATACTAAGATCCGCTATAGGCGATATTCCGATTTTCAGATAAGATAGGCTGATAATTACGAGGTATAAGGTAAAAGTAGCCAATGCTCCTATAGTTGCTCCTTTCCATGATTTTTGGGCGGTCTTGATCACGGTGGCTTCGCAAGCCTGTAAAAAGGAGAAGATTGTGTTTTTTGTCATTCTAATTTGATTTTTTAATTTAGACAGTGAAAGTAGAGAAGCCGTTACAAATATAAGAGGATTTTTTTTATAATTTTGTGTTTGATAAGAATCAAACAAAGGAATATGAAGACACTTATACACACGGACAAGGAACAGATCGAATCGATTATCCGTCAGAGCGATGTTTGCTTTGTGGGCATGGCGGATACAGATGGAACGCCTTATGTATTACCGATGAATTTCGGTTATAAGGATGGCGTGATTTATTTACACTCGGCGCAGGATGGACGAAGCATCTCTATATTGGAACGTAATCCGAAAGTCTGTATTACGTTTAGTATTGACCATGCCTTGGTTTTCCAGCACCCGGAGGTAGCTTGTAGCTACCGTATGCGTTCGAAGAGCGTGATCGCTTGGGGAAAGGTCGCTTACGAAGAGGATTTCGACAAGAAGGTGGAAGCCTTGGATATTATCATGAAGCAATATTCCGATAAGACTTTCCGTTATAGCGATCCGGCGGTCCGTAACGTGAAGATTTGGACGGTAGATATAGACGAGGTCAGCTGTAAGGAATTTGGCGCTCCTCATAAGAAATCTTATTAAATCAATAAATGATATGAAAAAACTACTTCTTTTATTCGTTCTATGTCTTTGTTTTCCGGTGGTTGACAAGGCTTGTACCTCCATTATAATCACTGGAAAGGCTACTCCCGATGGCCGTCCGTTGATGTGGAAACACCGGGATACCGGCGCTCCGTATAACCATATCGGTTATTTTGACGAAGGTGGCTATCGTTTTCTGGGGCTGGTAAATAGCGATGATCCGGAGGGAGCCGTGTGGACCGGAAGCAATGAGACGGGCTTCTCTATCATGAATACGGCTTCTTATAACTTGAAAGACGATGATATAAAGGAGATGGATCAAGAGGGAAACTTGATGCGAAAAGCCTTGAGAGTCTGTAAGACGGTGCAGGATTTCGAGCATTTCTTGGATACCTTGCCTCGCCCGATGCGTGTGGAGGCTAATTTCGGAGTGATCGATGCTTATGGTGGCGCGGCTTATTATGAGACGAATAATGAGCGATATTATAAGAAAGACGCGAATGATCCGAATCTGGCGCCGGAAGGTTACTTGATTTATACGAATTTCTCTTTCGAGGGGCGTACGGATGAAGGCAAAGGGTATGTACGTTATGAGAACGCGAAAAAGATCTTTAAGGAAATGCGGGACGGAGGATTTACTCCTCAGCGTATCTTTCAACAGGCTTCCCGCTCTTTTTATAATAGCTTGCTGGATATCGATTTGATGGACAAGGGACAAAGTCCGAACAATCGTACGGGTTGGTTTGTGGAGCAGGATTTCATCCCTCGTCTGGAAAGTACGGCCTCTATCGTAATCCAAGGCGTGAGATCCGGCATGAATCCGGAATTGACAACGATGTGGACTGCCTTGGGATATCCTCCTACCTCTGTCGCTATTCCTCTTTGGGTGAAAATGGGAAAGGAGCAAAGCGCTTTAGTTACTTACGACGCATCCTATAAAACAGCCCTATTAGATTGGTATTCCGTTCAATTACAGAAGAATGTCTACTCCATACATCGTGGTAACGGCCAAAAGTATTTGCATTGGCAACTGTTATGGAATGATGACCAATCTGGTTATATCCAACAGCTTCGTGCGGTAGAGAACCGGATTTTCGATTTATTCGACGCTCATAAGACGGAGTGGGAGCAAAATGGATTGGATACAAAGGAAATACAACGGCTGTATAAGGAAGTCGATAAGCTCGTAAATAAAGCCTTCTTGGGGCTTCAAAAATCATAACCATAAGGTATTTTGTTGATAGTGAAAAATACAGTAAGTATTTAAAATATACGTATTGATAATGTCTTTATAATCAGATTGATAAAAAGTTGATGATGTTTCCGGAAAAACATGTACGTGTTTTTCCGGAAACACGTACGAGAATTTGTGAAAACACGTACGTGTTTTGGGAAACAGATAATGAGGTTTTAAATGCATTTGGAAAAATGTACAATAACTATGTGGAAAATAAGCACTGTATCCCCTTCTAATTATCGAAAGTTTTTAGGGTTATATCCCAACAGGCCTTTTTCCCATGACATGATACAGATTTACTTCACACGTAATTAACAATTAAAAGAACGTGTGTAACATGTCAAACAAGTTAAGAGAACGTAAAAATTACAGCATGGAGTTCAAGCTCCGTATGCTGAAGGAGT
>NZ_JAMOKU010000032.1:0-69339 GCF_023656845.1 Parabacteroides sp. Y3-G-102
GTCTTTTAATGCTAAAATTAAGGCGTTTAGAGCTGCTTTAAGAGGAGTAACGGATATAAAATTCTTTCTTTTCAGACTTACAAAGCTGTATGCTTAATCCCCCAGGTTTATCGGGTGAGCCCATCTTATTCGTCTGTCATTTTGACACGCAAAAAAAGCATGACCTAATTGAATAGATCATGCTCTTATTTCTTTTTTTACTTAAGTACGCAGGATGAGACTTGAACTCACACGCCGTAACCGGCACTACCCCCTCAAAGTAGCGTGTCTACCAATTCCACCACCTGCGCATTTTAGGAAGGGTGCCCAGAACAGGACTCGAACCTGCACGATCGCAAAACCACTCGCACCTGAAACGAGCGCGTCTACCAATTCCGCCACCTGGGCAATCAATACGAGAAAGAGCGGAAGACGGGACTCGAACCCGCGACCCTAACCTTGGCAAGGTTATGCTCTACCAACTGAGCTACTTCCGCATATACAACCGCTTTGTTCTCGATTGCGAGTGCAAAGGTAGTGATTTCATTGAAACCACCAAGCCTTTGCGTTACTTTTTTATTGGATTTTTTTGACCAATTCCGTAAATAGTTGTGTCATAACAGATGCTGCTTTATTAGCCGCTACGATAACATCGGCACCATCATTTACAAAGTCGTCAGCGAAGTGATAACCTTCGTTCGTGATGACAGACATACCGAATACACGCAAGCCCGCATGACGTGCCACGATTACTTCCGGTACCGTACTCATGCCGATCGCATCTCCCCCGACTTTTCCATAGAAAGCGTACTCGGAAGGAGTCTCGAAGGAAGGGCCTGTCAAACCTACATATACACCTTTCTTTAACGGGATAGATCGGGAGGCGGCTATTTCTTCCACATAGCGGATAAATTCACGATCATAAGCACGGGTCATATCCGGGAAACGAGTGCCGAAATCCTCATTGTTCGGACCGATCAGCGGGTTCGGCATCATATTGATATGATCCCGGATGATCATCAGATCACCTACCTTGAACGTATTATTGATACCTCCGGCGGCGTTCGAGACCAAAAGGTTCTTGATTCCTAAGAGCTTCATTACACGTACGGGAAAAGTGACCTGTTGCATTGTGTAGCCCTCATAGTAATGAAAACGGCCTTGCATAGCCAAGACTTGCTTATCCCCTAGTTTGCCACAAATAAAATTCCCCTTATGCCCGGTAGCGGTAGATTTCATAAAATGTGGGATCTCCGCATAAGGTATCACTATAGGATCTGTTATTTGATCGGCTAAAGAGCCTAAGCCACTACCAAGGATAATGGCGGTCTCCGGGTTACCTTCGATCCGGCTAGCTAAATAGGCGGCCGCTTCCCGATATTGTTCGGTTTTAATCATTTCCATATTTAATCAATTTAACGTTTCATCAAGTTATAAGCTATCTCTGTCGCTTTCTCCATAATCTCGTCCTCTCCCGGTACCTTCTTATTCTCCATCAATATTTTACCATCACAGATAACGGTATCCACGCAACTGCCGTTGGCGGCGTATACAAGATTTGAGACGAAATTGAAGTTCGGGGTAAAAGCGGGGGTGTTGAGATCTATCAAACATAGATCGGCTAAATACCCTTCCTTGATCTGCCCGGCTTTTAAACCGAACATAGCGGCTCCTTCCGCAGTAGCGGCTTGCAGCATCTCATTTGCGGTCAAGGCTTCGGGATCCTTTCGCCAAGCTTTTCCTAACAGGGAAGCCAGCTTCATCGCCTCGATCATATCCAAGTTATTGGAAGAGGAACAACCGTCCGTTCCCAATCCCACGGTAATACCCAATTGGCGCATTTCCTTAAACTTAAAATGAATACCGGAAGCCAGTTTCATGTTTGAGGCCGGGTTATGTACGACTTTCACCTCGTGATCGGCCAACATGCGAAGCTCGTCATCATCGATGTAAATTCCGTGAGCGATAATCAAACGTGGAGAAAGCACACCTAACTTATATAAATAACGTACAGGAGTGAGTCCGAATCTATCGAGAGAGTCTTTCACTTCCCCCTCTGTCTCTGCTAGATGCAGATGGATCGGGATTTGATGTTCCATAGCGAACCGATGCGCCCATTTCAGAAGCTCACCGGAAACGGTATAGATGGCGTGCGGCCCGATCGAGAAGCGAACCCGTTTGCTGTAGTTATCCACATCTTGGATCAGTCGCTCGTTATGGCGTTTGCATTTCTCCGCCTCTTCTTTATCAAAACCATCGAAGCAAACGCCGGCTATGATACCTCGCAATCCCATCTCCTCCGTCACATCGGCCGTGACACGAGGGCGTTGATACATGTCGAAGAAAGTGGTCGTGCCACTTTTTATCATTTCCAAGCACGCTAATTTCGCTCCCCAATATACATCCTCACGGGTCATTTTCGTCTCATTCGGCCAGATCTTTTGCTCAAGCCATGGCATAAGCGGCATATCATCGCCGAAGCCGCGGAACAAAGTCATGGCAGCATGTGTATGAGCGTTCACGAAACCGGGAATGACGGCTTTACGGCTACCATCCAGTATCTTATCGGCAGGAAAAGACAAGCCCTCTCCTATTTGCTTGATCTCTTTTCCTTCGATATAGATATCAATCGTCCTATCGTTAAACAGAACATTCTTTATTAATATACTCATCTTCTTCCTTCTTATTTATATAAACGGTAGAATTCCGCTACCGACTCGATTCCCTTGAAGAAGATATCCAACTCCTGACTCTCGTTGGGCGAATGGATCGCGTTTTGCTCCAAGCCGAATCCCATCAGTACGGTCTTGATACCTAATACCTGCTCGAATGTAGAGATAATAGGAATGCTACCTCCGCGACGAACCGCCAACGGTTTCTTCCCGAATGCGATGCCAACAGCCTTTTCTGCCGCTTGATAAGCTGGCAAGTCTATCGGACAAACATATCCTTGCCCGCCATGGCTGGGCGTAACTTTCACTTTAACATAAGGTGGGGTCACACGAGCTATATACTCCTCAAACATTTGGGAGATCTTGGCATGATCTTGGTGTGGAACCAAACGAGTGGAAACCTTGGCATAAGCCTTTGAAGGCAATACAGTTTTGCTTCCTTCCCCCGTATATCCGCCCCAAATACCACAGATATCGAAAGAAGGCCGACAACTATTACGTTCTAGCGTAGAATAGCCTTTCTCTCCGAAAAGAGCGTCTACCCCGATCGCTTTCTTATATTTTTCCTCGTCGAATGGGATTTGGGCGATCATCTCCCGTTCTGCGGGAGATACATCCTCCACGTCGTCATAAAAACCCGGGATCGTGATGCGTCCATCCACGTCGGTGATATCTGCCATCAATTTGCAAAGTACATTGATCGGATTCGCTACGGCTCCGCCAAAATGACCGGAATGCAAATCGCGGTTCGGTCCGGTTACTTCTATTTCCCAGTAAGCCAAACCACGTAAGCCTGTCGTGAGCGACGGTGTTTCAGCGCTGACCATGCTTGTATCGGAAACGAGGATTACATCCGCTTTCAATAATTCTTTATGTTCCCGGCAAAAATCTTCCAAGCTAGGAGAACCTATCTCCTCCTCTCCTTCGAAAATAAACTTCACGTTACACTGTAACAAGCCTTCTTTAATCGCTGTCTCAAAACCTTTTACTTGAATCATACCCTGTCCCTTATCATCGTCTGCTCCACGGGCCCAAATGCGTCCGTCCCGGATCACCGGCTCGAAAGGTTCACTCTTCCACAATTCCAAAGGTTCGGCGGGCATCACGTCGTAATGAGCGTAAACCAATACGGTCGGAGCATTGGGAGATACCATTTTCTCGGCGTATACGACAGGATTGCCTTTCGTAGGCATTACCTCGGCCTTATCCGCACCAGAAGACAACAGCACCTCAGTCCAACGCTGGGCACATGTCAACATGTCCGGCTTATTCTCATGCTTGGCGCTGATTGACGGAATGCGGATTAAAGAGAACAATTCCTCAAGAAAACGATCCTTATTGGATTCGATATAAGATTTTACTGACATAGCGTTTTATTTTATCAAGTTTATAAATTGTAGCAAATATAACGAAACAGATGGGGATTGCAAGGAGTTTTATGGTATTTTAGCCGTGTTACTACAATAGGCGTGCAGTAACACGGCAAGGCGGGTTGCAGTATACGAAAGAGTTTCATCCCATGATCCATTTAGCTCGTTCACCTAATATACGGTACATGAACCAAGTAAACGCCCATGAGATTATGAAAATCAAAAGTGCCATTATGGGTACTTGCAAAGGTATCGGTAAATCAAACTTCCCGATCAAGATAAAGATCGGACCTACGACAAAATAATGTACGATATAGATTCCGAAACCATATTTGGATATTTTCGATAGTTTTTTAGCTATGAGAGTATTATGAATACGTACCTTTTGAAGAAGAATAAATACAGCTGCCGTCATTAAGACTACATTCGGACTACAGAAGGTGAAAAATAACTCCATATCCAATTCTGTTGCCTCGGGATTCGCTGCGGCCGAACTGAATCCACAATAGGTTATGGCATAACCAACCACAAACATGGCTGCGCAAATAGCGAAGGTTTTCCAAATATTCCAATTATTACCTTGTTTTAAGTAATGTCCTAATAGGAGATATCCGTTGAATCCTGCGAAATAATAAAACATGCCGAATTGATTCCACGTCGCTTCCCCGTATAAATATTTGCTGATATAGGCAGACATATAAGGCAAGAAAAGAGATACGAACCATATCCCTAAATAGACCCTCTCTTTGGAACGATCCGCCTTCTCGATCCATGCGGAGAAGAATGGCATATACAGATACAATCCGATGAGTAAATAAATATACCACATATGGTTTTCCTTAAAACTGAAATTGAACGGGATCATGGCGATGTCTTTCAATGCGTCGGATAAGGATTGTGACTCATTTCCTTGCACATAGCAGAAAAACTCACCGATTATCTCTTTCGGCAAACCTAATAGCCCTGTAACCCAAGGGAATATATTGTATAATACAGACCATATCAAAAAAGGAAATAATACCCTATATATTCTCTTTTTATAGAAAACACCTAAAGATTGTTCCCGTATAGGCAATAGTAAAAGTCCCGTCATCATAACGAAAAGAGGAACGGAGGGCCGTAAAAGAGAGCCGTAAACAGCGGCCCAATGTTTATATTCCGGTAAACTTCCGAGTGTAGGTGAGATATAAAAAGGATCTATACAATGTACTCCGATAACCATCAGCATAGCTACGGTTCGTATTACATCGAGCCACACGATATGTGACTGTGTTGTTGCGTTGTTCATGGATTTATGTGTTAAATTTAAAAGATGGGTGACAAAGATAGAGCTTAGTATGAGAATTTTGTTTATCTTTATTGTTAATTTATTGTATTAAGTATTATGGTCAAACGAATTATCATTATCGGCGCTACCTCCGGTATCGGCTATGAGGTTGCTAAGATTTATTGGAAACGAGGATATCAACTGGGATTGGCTGGTCGTCGGGTTGATCGGTTGGAGGAGTTTCGTAAGCAAGATCCGGAGCATATCCAGATAAAGCAGTTGGACGTGACCGCCGAGGATGCCGCTGATCGTTTAGACGAATTAATCCGTGATTTGGGAGGAATGGACATCTTCCTGCTTAGTTCAGGGATCGGCAACCAGAATAAATACTTAGATACTTCCATTGAACAAGCTACGATACAGACGAATGTGACAGGCTTTACACGTATGGTACTAGCGGCCTATCGTTATTTTTCCAGTCAAGGTGGCGGGCATATATCTGTAATCAGCTCTATTGCCGGAACCAAAGGATTAGGTGTCGCTCCCTCCTACTCGGCTACCAAACGATACCAAAATATTTATATAGACGCTTTAGCCCAACTTTCCCGTATGGAGAAACAGCCTATTACATTTACGGATATCCGTCCGGGATTTGTCCGTACGGATTTATTGAAAGACGGCAGGAATTATCCTATGCTGATGTCTCCCCAATACGCCGCCTTGCGTATCGCTAACGCTATAGACCGGAAAAAGAGAAGGGCGATCATCGATTGGAGATACGCTATCCTTGTCTTTCTCTGGAGACTGATCCCTGAATGGCTTTGGGAACGGCTGCCAATACGGAATTAGGATCGGATATGTTAGAGGTTCATCTTTTTTGCTTCTACATTAGATTTTCTCTTGTGTCGGGAGCATGCTGAAGGACCGCACCGACTATCTGGCAACTATCCAATTCATCACAATCGCCACATGTATTAAAGCCTTTTCCGGATACACATTTGCGTATTTCACAATAATCACTGCAATACGCAAATTTCACTCCGTCCGTACGACACCCCATACAGTTTATAGTTGCGGCTGTAATTTCGGGCGCATTGTTCATGGCACTCCACTTTTGGGCGGTTTTTTCTCTTAGCTCATTATCATTCTTAACTGTGGCTATGCGGGCATCGCAACTTTCGCAATCTAATCCGCAACAGGCTATCAATTGTTTCATTATTTAGTTGTCTATTTATTTTCTTGTTTGTTTCTGTCCTTGCTTTTACTTTTCGGCAAACATAATAAAAATTCCTACCTTTGCGCCCAATTACTAATTTTTTAATCTATACAGATGGGTTTATTTATTAAGAAGCCTTTAGCGGATTTGATGACCGAGGCAAATGATTCGGGCAGTAAATCGCTGAAGCGTATCCTTGGCCCGTGGAGTTTGATCGCCTTAGGTGTCGGTGTTATTATCGGTGCCGGATTGTTCTCCATTACGGGTGCGGTGGCCGCCGGGTATACGGGGCCTGCCATTACTTTATCTTTCGCTATCGCCGCCTTAGGCTGTTGTTTCGCCGGGTTATGTTACGCCGAGTTCGCATCCATGATCCCGGTGGCAGGTAGCGCATATACCTATTCGTATGCCACGATGGGTGAGTTGGTCGCTTGGATTATCGGTTGGGATTTGGTGCTCGAGTATTGCGTGGCCGCTACGACCGTTAGCATAAGTTGGAGTCGGTATTTGGTCGTTTTTCTGGAAGGATTCGGAGTACATTTACCGCAAGCCTTGACGGCTTGCCCTTGGGATGGCGGTATCGTGAATATCCCGGCTTTCGTGATCGTGGTGTTAATGAGTATTTTGTTGATACGAGGGACGGAAGGAAGTTCTATCTTCAATGGGATTATCGTATTCTTGAAAGTCTCCGTAGTCTTGGTGTTCGTAGTCTTGGGATGGAAATATATCCGTATGGAGAATTATACGCCTTATATACCCGCTAATACGGGGACCCTAGGCGAGTTCGGTTTCTCCGGTATCCTACGAGGGGCGGCTATCGTATTCTTTGCTTTCCTCGGTTTCGACGCTGTAAGTACGGCGGCGCAGGAAACCAAGAACCCGAAACGGAATATGCCGATCGGGATCTTGATGTCATTAGTGGTTTGTACTATATTATATATGTTGTTTGCCCACGTGATGACCGGAGTCGTACATTACTCAGCGTTTGCTGGCCAGAATGGAATCGCTCCTGTGGCAATAGCTATCGATCATATGGGGCAAATGGATGCTTCTGGTGTGATTCGTCCGGATTACCCTTGGATGAACCGGGCGATCGTAATAGCTATTTTACTGGGGTATTGCTCGGTTATCATGGTAACGTTATTAGGACAGAGTCGTGTATTCTTGAGTATGAGCCGGGATGGGCTGCTCCCTCCCCTATTTTCCCATATCCATGAGAAATTCCGCACGCCGGCACGAAGTAATTTCCTGTTTATGTTATTGGTCGGTGCATTGGCAGCTTTCGTTCCGGCGAGCGTAGCGGGCGAGATGTGTAGTATCGGGACTTTGTTCGCTTTTACGCTAGTTTGCGCCGGGGTATTGATTGTCCGTAAGACAATGCCGGACGCTCCCCGATCTTTCAAGACCCCGTTGGTTCCGTTCGTGCCTATCGCCGGTATCATAACTTGTCTGGTAATGATGCTTTTTCTCCCGGCTGATACATGGATTCGTTTGGTATTATGGATGTTAATCGGTCTGGATATATATGTCTGCTATGGAATCAAACATAGCAAACTGGAACATATGCAGAAACATCGCTCGGGACAGACCACATTGGATATGATCGGTATTACCCTATCCGTGCTTTGCGTGATCACGGGGCTTTGGCACCAGCAAACCGTGGGATGGGGCGAGAGCAAAATCTTATTGATTATCTCATTCGTATTCGCTTTTACGCATCTAGCTTTCTATCTTTACAGACTCGGGAAGCAGTTTACGAGCCTTACCCGTTAGCGATTCAGCACGATTAGTCTCGATGGCTCACGCGACTAGTCCCGATGGTCAATACCAGTAGTGGTGAAGGCTTATGCGAGTAGTCGCGTTGACCTTCACCACTACTGGCGTACTATACCACTTCCTTTGATACGATTTATCGGATTCTAGCTCTTAAAAGTAAGCCTCTTATTCATCATAAAATTAACGGCTCCGTAAACGAAAAGTCCAAGGAACTGACCCAGATATTCATTTAGATCGATCACCTCCACCATTAAAAGCAAGAATATGAATTGAGTAGCGTAAGCGCAACCAAAAGCGATTAGGAATAAAGGAATCTCCTTCCAGAAATTACCTTTTCCGGAAGAAAATACCCAGTATTTACTCCAAAAGAAGTTATTCACCAAGGCAGCCACATATCCAGCCATGTTCGACCACAAGTAATTACAATCCAGAATATCCATTAATATCCAGATTACCAATGCGGTGATCAAAGCGTTAGAAGAACCTACAATGGCGAAACGAAGAATACGAACAGATTCCTTCATGCTGTTAATTATACGTTTCGAATGACAAATATACGGGTTTATTTCTATATTTGTGCTGTACTTTTGATCAAGTATGTAACATTCTTAAAACAATTATGAGTATGATTAGACTAAATGTATTTATTCAAGTAAGTGAGGAGAATCGTCCAGCCGCATTGGAGACAGCGAAAGAATTGGTTGAAAAGTCTTTGAAAGACAATGGCTGTATAGCTTATGATATTTTCGAGAGCTCTACTCGTAGTGATGTATTGATGATTTGTGAGACGTGGAAAGACGCTGAATCCTTATCAGCTCACGAAAAAGCTGAGCATTTCGTAACGTTGGTTCCTAAATTGCAAGGATTAGGTGCGATGAAACTTGAGAAATTTACATTTTAAGGGTTTTATGTAGGATATTATTATCAGCCTGAGCATGCTAAAAAATCATAGTTATGAATCCTTCAACTTATAACTATGAATGAAAGAAAACATAACTATGATTTTTTTAGTGTTATCGCTCGTTGATTGAGATATATTCCCTATCGTCCAAAACGTTCTTGTAAGCCGGACGGATGATGCGTTTTCCGTCAAAGTTCAACTCCTCGATACGGTGAGCGGTCCAACCCACGATTCGGGCCATGGCGAATAAGGGCGTATAGATTTCCTGTGGCAAACCGATCATCTCATAAACGAATCCGGAATAGAAGTCCACGTTCGAGGAAACCCGTTTCTTAGTTCCTTTATGCTTGGCGAAACATTCGATCGCTCTTTCCTCTAATAACTCAAGGAAGGCGAATTCCTCAGAGCGACCTTTCTCTTTTGCCAGATCACGAGCCAGTTCCTTTAATACGACCGCACGGGGATCGGAAATCGTATAGACCGCATGGCCGATACCATAGATCAAGCCTGTCTTGTTATAAGCCTCTTTGTTAAGCATCCGCATGAAATAAGTATCGATCTCGTCCACGTTCTTCCAATCCGCGATATTCTCTTTTAAATGATGGAACATATCTACTACCTGAATATTGGCGCCTCCGTGCAACGGGCCTTTCAATGAGCCGATACCAGCTGCGATAGATGAGTACGTATCCGTTCCCGTAGAACTAGTGACGCGTACCGTGAACGTAGAGTTATTACCACCACCATGTTCTGCTTGCAATACCAAGAGCAAATCCAACGTACGTGCGTCCAGATCCGTGAAATCACGTTTCAGCATGTGAAGGAAATTTTCTGCGATCGATAAGTTCTCGTGCGGATGACGGATGTGTAAAGAACGCCCCTGTGTGCTATGACGATAAATATTGTAGGCATAAGCGATAATCGTCGGGAACTTAGAGATCAATTCAATAGATTGGCGCATTAAGTTATCTCGGGAGGTGTCGTCCGGGTTTGCGTCGAAGGTATACATCTCCAATACGCTACGAGCCAATATATTCATGATGTTCTGTCCTTCCAGATCCAGAATATTCATCTTGGTCTTTTGCTCCAAGGGCATATTATCGTTCAACAGTTCTTTAAAGGCTGATAATTCCTCTTTATCGGGGAGTTTACCAGAAAGTAATAAATAAGCCACTTCCTCAAAACCGAACCGTTTTTCCTTGATGAAATCACGCGCTAAATCCTCTACGTCGTAACCTCTATAGAATAACTTACCGGGGATCGCTTTAAGACCGCCCTCTGGCAAGCGTTCGTATCCTACTACATTACCGACTTGGGTCAATCCTACTAACACGCCGCTACCATCCTCGTTACGAAGGCCACGTTTCACATTATACATCGGGAAAAGTTCGTTGTCAATCTTGCAAGCCTCTCTGGCAGCCTCGGACAATTTGTAAATTAAATATTCTTTCTTCAACATGACTATACTAATTTAATTGTTTCGATAATAGAGATGATACGATCACCAAATTCTTTGGTGCCGAGAGATTTGCCATTCGGCATAAAACGAGCCAAGTCATGAGTGGCCTCTCCAGCGGAGAAAGCTTGCTCCATAGCGGATGTAATCAGGTTAGCTGCATCACTCCATCCCATATATTCCAGCATCATCACGGATGATAATAATAAGGAAGAGGGGTTTACGAGATTCTTTCCCGCGATATTCGGAGCGGTTCCATGTGTTGCCTCGAAGATCGCATGACCACTGTTATAGTTGATATTAGCGCCGGGAGCAATGCCAATGCCACCTACCATTGCCGCTAATTGATCGGAGATATAATCGCCGTTCAGGTTCAAGGTAGCGATCACGGAATATTCTTCCGGAATTAATAGAGTGTTTTGCAAGAAAGCATCGGCTATGACATCCTTGATAATGATTTTACCGGCCTTTGAAGCTTCCACTAAGGCGGTATTGGCCGCTTCCTCGCCTTGCTCTTTCTTGATCTTCTCATATTGAGGCCATGTGAAAGTGAGATCCGCAAACTCCCGTTCCGCTAAAGCGTATCCCCATAGTTTGAAACCACCTTCCGTGAATTTCATGATGTTACCTTTGTGTACCAAAGTCACGCTCGGTAACTGATGCAATATCGCGTATTCGATAGCGGCACGCACCAGACGCTCCGTACCTTCCACAGAAACCGGCTTGATGCCGAAAGAGGAAGTTTCCGGGAAACGTATTTTCTTCACTCCCATTTCCTCGGTGAGGAACTTCAATAACTTTTGTGCCTCCGGAGTCCCTTGTTGCCATTCGATTCCGGCATAGATATCTTCTGTATTCTCACGGAAGATATACATATTCACTTTTTGCGGCTCCTTTACCGGAGATACGACTCCTTTAAACCAACGAACCGGACGGAGACAAACATATAAATCCAACGTCTGACGGAGGGCCACATTTAATGAACGGATACCTCCACCAATCGGAGTTGTCAACGGTCCCTTAATACCGACGATGTATTCACGGAATGCTTCCATAGTCTCATCGGGAAGCCAACTTCCGGTTTGCTTAAACGCCTTTTCGCCGGCTAAGACCTCTTTCCATTCAATGGAACGGGTTCCGTTGTAAGCTTGCTTGATGGCAGCGTTTACTATCTTTTGGCTAACGGGAGTGATCTCATGCCCCACGCCATCTCCTTCAATATAAGGGATCGTCACGTGATCCGGAACGAAAATATGATTACCTTTCTTTGTTATCTTACTCATGATATCAAGATTTTTTTGTTTGTCTTAGTGAGCTGTATTTAAAGCGGAACCCGCCTTGAACCATTTAATTTGTAAATCATTATACGTATGGTTAACCGGGAATGATTCTTGCGTACCATCCGCATGAAGAAGAACGGCCGTCAACGGTTTGCCCGGCTGAAAATCTTTCAATCCGATGATCGAGATATGGTCATTCTCACGGATCTTGCTATAATCCTCCTTATCGGCGAAAGTCAGTGCTAACATTCCTTGTTTCTTCAAGTTTGTTTCGTGGATACGGGCGAAACTCTTGGCTAGGATCACTTTTACATTTAGGAAGCGAGGCTCCATGGCTGCATGTTCCCGGGAAGAGCCTTCACCATAGTTTTCTTCCGCTACGACGATCGAGGAAATACCATTTGCCTTGTATTGTTTCGCTACGGCAGAAACTGCTTCATATTCATTGTTCAGTTGATTCAATACAGAGTTTGTCTTCCCATTGAAAGCGTTTACGGCTCCCATCAACATATTATCCGATATATTTTCCAAATGCCCACGGAAACGTAACCATGGACCGGCCATCGAGATATGATCCGTCGTACATTTACCTTCAGCCTTGATAAGAAGGGGCATATTCGTGAAATCCTCTCCGTTCCAAGGAGCGAAAGGCTTTAATACCTGTAGGCGATTGGATTCCGGATCGATGTTCACCACTACGTTCTTACCCGTAGGTGCCAGATAGCCGTTATCCTTTACCTCGAAACCTTTCGGCGGAAAATCCGTGCCTTTCGGTTCTTTCAGTTTCACAACCTTACCATCCTCTGTCTTCAAGGTATCGGTCAAAGGATTGAAACATAGATCACCTGCGATGGTCAAGGCTAGTGTCAGTTCCGGAGAAGCGACAAAAGCATGTGTATTCGGATTACCGTCCGCACGTTTAGCGAAGTTACGATTGAATGATGTAACGATCGAATTCTTACGGGTATTATCATCCGTATGACGTTTCCATTGTCCGATACAAGGACCACAGGCATTCGCCATAATGGTTGCGCCAATCCGTTCAAAATCACCGATAATACCATCTCTTTCCGCCGTATAACGGATTTGCTCGGAACCCGGGTTGATGATCAAGGGTGCCGCTACCGGTATTTTATCCTCATAAGCTTGGCGAGCAATGGATGCCGCACGGCTTAGATCTTGATAAGAAGAGTTGGTACAGGAACCGATTAATCCGACCTCCATCTTTCGGGGATAGCCATTCGCTTTTACTTTTGCGGCAAACTCCGAGATAGGCGTAGCTGCATCCGGCGTGAACGGACCGTTAATATGCGGCTCCAATTCGGAAAGGTTAATAACGATTACACGATCGTAAAACTTATCTGGCTCGGCACGAACGTCCATATCCGCTTCCAGATATTCACCAATAGCTTCGGCCCAGCTCGCTACCTCGTCACGTCCCGTGGCACGAAGATATTGAGCCATTGTATTATCGAATGGGAATAAAGAAGTAGTCGCTCCTACCTCGGCACCCATATTACAGATCGTAGCTTTTCCGGTCGCCGAGATGGAGGCGGTGCCCGGACCGAAATACTCGATGATAGCGTTCGTTCCACCTTTTACGGTTAAAATGCCCGCTAGCTTAAGAATCACGTCCTTCGGCGAGGCCCAACCATTCAAACTACCAGTTAACTTAACACCAATTAGTTTCGGCATCTTCAGTTCCCATTCCATTCCGGTCATGACATCCACGGCGTCGGCTCCTCCTACTCCGATAGCGACCATTCCAAGTCCTCCGGCATTCGGGGTATGTGAATCAGTTCCTACCATCATACCGCCGGGAAACGCATAATTTTCCAATACCACTTGATGGATAATGCCTGCTCCGGGTTTCCAAAAACCGATTCCATATTTATCGGAGACCGATTTCAAGAAATCATAGACCTCGCTATTGCTCTTGGTAGCCGTATCGATATCCGTCTTGGCTCCCATATTCGCTTGGATCAAATGGTCGCAATGCACGGTAGCCGGTACTGCGGATTTTTCTTTTCCGGCGTTCATGAATTGTAAAAGCGCCATCTGAGCGGTGGCATCTTGCATAGCCACACGGTCGGGACGGAAATTCACATAATCCTCACCTCTTTTGAAAAGGCGAGTCGAGCTTTCATCGTATAGATGCGCATATAAGATTTTCTCGGCCAAGGTCATCGGGCGACCACCGATACGTTCGCGGGCTGTGTCCACTCTTCTGGGGAAATTCGCATAGAAATTTCTAAGCATGTCAATGTCGTACACCATATTCATATTCGTTTTTTATTGTAAGCCTTTTCGCAAATATATTTATCTATAACCAGCTAAAATGTAATAAATAAGACATCTGCCAATGAGTCTTTGTTTTTATTATCAACAAATATATAATATAATGAAATACAATTTGTTCGATAATTTCTATGAGGTTATAGAGGTTATTTATAATCTCCCGGATAACTTAGAAAAACGGGCTAATCGCACGTTTATTAATAAAACGTACCATTAGCCCGTTTTGTTCAAGCCTTGGAGCTGTTTTTTCTACTTATCGAGACTTTCTTTCCATCTTTGAGCATAACTATGTAAAATAGATGCGATACCCTCTCCAATCCGGACATAATCTTCCCGTTTAAGGTTGGCTAAAGATGCGCGGATAGACCACTCGGGAGCATCAAAACCTCCTCCGTTCAGTAAAACCAAGGAAGTTTCCTGTGCCAGACGGAAAACGACATCCAGAGGTTCGTAATTCTTTTTTAGATATTCCACGAAATCATCCCCATAGAATTTCTTAGCCCAGACAAGCATATCGATCTCACTATAGTATCCCGCACGCAAAGGGTCGTCCAATAAGGTGAATCCGGTGCTTTCCCACAATGTGTGTAAACGCTCGTGGATCATATCCTGCATCCTTTTCTTATAGGTATTTTCCGCATCTAATAGAGCGAAAGACGCAAACAGAGACATTTGTGTTTGTTGTGGCAAGGAAAGACCGGCCGTATGATTCAAGGCTACTTGACGGCTATCGGCTACCATACGATCAATAAAGCGGATATCCTCGGGATGTAAGGATAGACTGCTATATCGTTTTTTTAGAAGCTCCTGTTTATCTCTTGGCAATTCACGGATCATCCGGTCGTAAATATTATCTTGATGTAAAGCGATTACCGCCAATCTCCATCCGGTTGCCCCGAAATATTTGGAGAAAGAATAGACACATAACGTATTCTTTGGTAATTCGGCCATCATCGAGCGAAAATGCGGAATAAATGTCGCATACACATCATCCGTAATAATCATAAGGTTGGGATTGTCGTTCCGTACGATCTCAACGATCCTATTCATCAATGCTTTTGTCAATCCGTATGAAGGCGGGTTGCTCGGGTTTGTTATGAAAGCGGCTTTCACGCTAGGATCTTTCAGGACATCTAAATCCTTTTCTTGATATTGCCACGTGTGATAGCCGTCTTTTGTCATCTTCAAGGCTTTTATCTCTATGACATTAAAAAGATAACGAGCCTGTTCCGGAATCTCTATATAAGGAGTGAATACCGGAGCGAAGAGAATGATCTTGTCTCCCTTATTCAACAAGAAATTCTGCTGCAAGGAATCGAAGATATAACACATGGCGGCAGTTCCGCCCTCGGTAGCGAAAAGGTCGAATATTCCCTCAGGGGGCTGGTTATCACATAATTCTTGGTCTAAATAATCCCGCACGAGCATTTCCGTATATTTCAAGATACGATCGGGAACCGGATATTGATCACCAATGACACCTTCCGCCCATTCGTATACAAGCTCATTCTCATCTACACCTTTTTCCGTGACCAGATATTCATAGGTACCCTTCAATAAAGTAGCGCCGGGAGATTGCGCATGTTTCTTTAGAAACTGTACGAAGCGAGACGCGATCCTTTTGCGGTTGGGAACCCCTGCGGCTCCGGCCATCTCATCTGCCAATTCGGTTTCCCGCTGGCATTCCTCCAAGGCGAACTGCCCTAATAGGAAGAATGCCTCCCGTGGAACCGTACTGATCCAGTTTGGATTTCCCCTTCCTGCGTTCAGCATGATGTGCGTACTTTTACGAGCGCTCTCATCCGCTAACTCTATCAAGATGTTCTTTAGCTCGAAAGGGCTAATCTCCGACATCTTTTTCTCATATTCTCTCGTGACATGTATTTTCTTCTTGTCCATACATTATATATATTACATGATTAGCACAATAACGACACCCCAGATGATTAATAAAGTATTACCCACCGCATAGGTAACGGTATAGCCTAAGGCTGGAGTCTCACTTCCTACGGCATCTTCCACCGCTCCTAATGCGGCAGTTGTCGTACGTGAACCCGCCGTACAACCTAAAGTAATAGCCGGGTGGAACTTAAAAACGTAACGTCCCATCAGAATACCGATGATAAGCGGGATAGATGTCGCTAAAGCACCGATAATAAATAAACTTATACCGACTTCCTTCAATCCGGTCACGAAACTGGGACCCGCCGTGATACCGACTACGGCGATAAACATATTCAATCCCAAATTATTTAATATCCAGACGGAAGGCTCCGGAATACGCCCGAAGGTCGGATGCTTAGAACGAAGCCATCCAAAGACGAGCCCGGCTATCAAAGCACCTCCACTCGTACTTAGGCTAATCGGGACACCCCCGAAATGAATCGCGAGCGAACCTAAAATTCCCCCTAAGAAAATACCGATACCCACGAAAATCAAATCGGTCTGATTGGTTGGGCGATCGGGATATCCTAAAGCCGTCGCCGCTTTATTTACCTCTGATTTCATGCCTACCAATTCCAGCATATCACCGGAATCTATCACCGTAGCGGCCAAGACCGGGATATTGATACCCGCACGCCTTACGGACTTGATGCTAACACCATGCATGAACGATTGATTGCGTAAATAGCAGATCTTTTTCCCCACGTATTCCTTATGGATCACTAGTACGGGTAACGTCTCTGCCGGAAAATCGAGCAATTCAATGTCATTGACCTCGTCGCCAATCCAGTTCTCCTCTCCGATCACGAATTCCCGGCGACCGCTTAGGACAACCTCATTTCCGGTATGTAAAACCAAATCCGGTTTAACATCGGTTACTACATTATTAATACGGACACGCTCCACGAACAAATGCCGTCCCAATTGGTCTAAATACACCTCCAACTGCTTTACGCTTTTGCCATCCTTGAACCATTCATTACTAATCTTATAGGCCCGGAAAGTTACCGGACGGGCGGCAGGCATAAAGCCCGGTTGCTCGCTCTCGTCGTTATTTCCCATTTTAGCCTCTAGCTCTTTACACGCTTTTTTCACGTAGTCGAGTCCTCCTAAAAGACGTGGCCCGATATCACTCACTAACCATGCGGATCCTGCCGTACCGAAAATATAAGTTACCGCATAGGCCACGGGCATTACATTTACCATAGCACTTTTATCCGTATCGCTAATATTCATCTGTCCGATCGTATCTTCGGCAACTCCTAATACTGCCGACATCGTCTGGGAGCCCGCCAATAATCCTGCGGCCTCGCCTGCGTTATATCCCATAAGTTTCGCTAACAAAAAAGGAGCGATCAAACAAAATATACACATGACGGCGGCGAAAAGCATTTGAGGAAGACCTTCCTTTTTCAATCCCCGGAAGAACTGTGGCCCAACGCTATATCCTACAGCGAAGAGGAACATCAAGAAAAAGACGGACTTTAACGGTCCGCTTATATCGATTTTTAATTGCCCGATCAATACACCGACCAATAATACGCTGGTAACCGTTCCCAGCGTGAACTTCTTTATCTTAAACTTGCCAATCCAGAAACCGAGAGCTAAGGTTATGAAAATAGCTAGCTCCGGATAATGTTGAAGTAAATTAGTTATCCATTCCATATCTATTTATTTGATGTTAAACAAAAAAGATGCTATTGGAACAGGGATTCTTTGAAAGATGTTGTTACTTTTCGGGATTATTTATATAAATTTGCGACCGCTTAGGTGATAGAGTTTGTCTACCGACAACTCTATAAAAGGGAATCCGGTTAGAATCCGGAACAGTGCCCGCTACTGTGAAGCTCTTGAAAAGGAAAGCGTTCTGCTATGCCACTGTCTTAAGAAAGATGGGAAGGTTGCTTTCCGAGCCAGTCAGGAAACCTGCCAAGCGAAGTAATGATTAATTCCTCCCGGGGTCAGGAGTAATTAAGAGGATAGAAATATCACCTATATCTAAAAGATGTTGGAGACGTAATAATACGTTGTCTCCGTGGGATTGATATGTAATCTAATTATTAATATATTCATATGATGAGGAAACACTTACTATCTTTCTTCTTGCTGGTCATCAGCCTAGTTTGTCGTGCGCACGATGGCGAGAATTTTGTAGCATCCGATTTATTCGCCTCTTTACAACCGGGCGATAAGGCCGCTTTATTGATGGTACATTTTGGAACAACCCATGATGATACCCGTGCCTTGACAATCGACGCGATCAATCAAAAAGCGAAAGAAGCTTTCAAAGATGTTGAGTTGCGTGAGGCATGGACTTCTCGCATTGTAATGCGCCGCTTAAAAGCTCGTGGCGTAGAGAAACTGAACCCGATCGAGGCCTTGGAAAAATTAAAGACTGATGGTTATACACATGTCTTGATCCAATCCACGAATATAATCGAAGGTATCGAGATGGAATCCTTACGTAAGGATGTTGCCACCATGAAATCTTCTTTCAAGGAGATTCGTATCGGTAATCCTTTATTGTATACACCGGAGGATTATGAGGCGGTAATCGTCGCTATCACAAAAAATGGGGCGAAAGAAGGCGCTACTTTATTGGTAGGCCATGGCACTTATACTCCGGCGACGGCTCAATATGCCATGTTGGATTATATGTTGAAGGAGAAGGGATTCAAGGATTATTCCGTAGGAACCATCGAGGGCTATCCTACTTTTGATACGATGGTAGCCCAAGTAAAGGCCAATGGAACGAAGAAAGTCTTGTTGATGCCATTTATGTTTGTCGCCGGAGACCATGCGAAAAACGATATCGCCGGTGATTGGAAAGAGGAACTGGAAAAGAAAGGCTACGAGGTAAGCGTATTTATGGAAGGTCTGGGACAGAATCCGGATATTCAGAAGATCTTCATCGAACATGCCCGTTTCATGGCTAAACATAAGATGATCGATATCGTTGATAAGAAGAAAGCTTATGCGGTAGAGAAGGACTAAAAAAGTTCTCCAAATCTATGTTTTATTCCTTTCGGAAGAAAAAGTAATTCCTTCCGAAAGAAACTAAATTTTCATTCGAAGGAAAATGGAATTTCTTTCGAAAGGGATTTCACATGCATACAATAAACAGTTATAATGCTAAATATATGAAAAGAGTTTTGACAATCTTACCGTTGACAGCCTTATGTATCAGTACGATGCAGGCACAACACAAGAATGAGTACACGAATTTCGCCGATACGACATTCAATATTCAAGAAGTCGTAGCGACCGCCGCACGCAAGCCACGTCCACAAATCACGAAGTTGGACGTACCTATGAAATATCTTCCTATTTCAATTAATAGCATTACGGCGAGTAGTTTGGAGTTGCGAGGTATCCGTAATATCCAAGATGCGGTACGCTTTATGCCGGGCGTACGATTCCAGACATCTTATGGCGCATTTCAACAATTGTCGATCCGTGGTTTCGATCATTCTATCATGATGATAGACGGTATCCGCGATGAACGTTCGGCAATAAACAACTCTTATCCCGTACCCGATCTATCCTGTATCGAGTCTATTGAATTATTAAAGGGACCGGCTTCTGTACTTTACGGACATTCAGCCGTAGGTGGAACCTTGAATATCGTTCGTAAATCCCCGTCAGAGAAACAGAGCGTTAATGCTCGATTGGCCTACGGTAGTTACGAGAATAAAGAGGCGACACTTGGCATGGGCGGTAAATTGGTCGGTCCGGTCAATTATTACGCCAATGTCAACTTTTCCGATCAAGAGGGCTGGCGTGATAATGGCAACCGTCGCTTTTCCGGTTATCTGGCATTGCAAGCTAAAATGACGGAACGTGACATATTAGATGTTCGCGGAGGTTTTAACCGCGACTTCTATGGGACGGAGATCGGTCTTCCCGATTTAATGGCAAATGATGTATATAATGTGCAAACAGGACAGTTATATCTCCATAAAAATGAGATGCTACCGGGACTTGACCGTGAGGCTCGCTACAATAACGAGTCCGACTTTATGAAGAATCACGCATGGAACGTATCGACGCAATACACACATACTTTTTGGAACGGCGCGAAACTAACAGATCGCCTTTCTTACAATAACGACGATATCAACTATTTTGGGACGGAAGCCCTCGACTATCTCGAAAGTGATGATCCGATCTATGATCATTATTATATGAAAAACGGCCAGAAAAAATATATCTGTTTGGACAGTGTATATCTTTCTTTCCCGCTTCGCTTCTCCCATATAGCCAAGACGGTAGCCAATACGCTCGAGCTAAGCGGTAAATTCAGGACGGGTGAGATAAAGCATACGTATATGGGAGGTTACTCTTTCGTCGCCTTGAATCGTACCAGCTATTCGGGCTATAATTTAGGAGATGATGTTCAGGGTCCCGGCCTTTATTCGCATGTATCCGTTTATGATCCGCATAGCATGGGATATATGACCAGTAAATTCTCGAAAGCAACGGTTACGCATCATTATTCCAACAGCCTTTATCTTCAAGATATGGTTGAGTTCAACGAGCAATGGAAGGTATTAGCCGCTCTACGTTACGACTTTTTCCGTTATATGTCCGCCAGCGCTACAACTCCTACCGGACGACGTGAGTATGAGGAGCATTCAAGCTTCAATATGATAAAGAATAAGGCGTTGACTTATCGTTTCGGAGCGGTCTATCTGCCCCATCCGAATACATCCATTTATGCGTCTTTCGCCTCTTTCTTCAAGCCGATCCGTACGTTCTATCAAGATAACGTCATTTATGTAGGAGGTGATGGAAATCGTTTCGAGCCTGCTCGCAATGAGGAAGTATTTAAGCCGGAGAAAGGATACCAAGCCGAGGTGGGTCTTAAATATCAATTGAACAATATATTAAGCGCCAATGCCAGCTTGTTCTATATCCGGAAGATGAACAGTACGGCTACGTTGACCAACAACTATCAAGAGGAAGTAAACGGCGAGACTACCACGATGAGTGTAATCGGACAGGTGGGTGTACAAGATTCCAAAGGTTTTGATTTTGATGTCACTCTTTCTCCGGTAAGCACCTTAGCGCTGACGATCGGTTATGGATTGAACGACTCCAAGATCCGGGAGATGAAAGAAATAAAGGATCCGGAATTGATCGAGGCTATCTATGGCAATAACCCGGATGAGACAAAGCAACAATTGAATAGCCAAGAAGGAAACTGGCAGAGCAACGTACCGAACCAGACTTTCTACGCATACGGCAGTTATACCATCCCTCGGGGTGTCTTGAAGAATCTGGAATTTCACTTGAGTAGCAGTTATACCGGTAAAGTATACCGTAATACATCTAACAACTCTTGGTTCGATCCGTATTGGGTAACCGATTTCGGTATGTCTTATTTGTTGAACAACAATATTCACCTTACATTCAACTTGAATAACTTGTTTGACAACAATTATTATAACCAAGCGCTCGGACAACAGATGGTGCCAAGCATGCCTCGTAATTTCCAAGTGGCTATCTCCTATACATTATAATATATAGAACATACGCTCATGAATCTATTGACAAAGATCATGCAATTTATACACAGGATACTGGGCACGGCACTCAGTATCCTGTTCCTCGTTTGGTTCCTATCGGGATTGGTAATGATCTACCATACGTTCCCGCGAGCGGACCGGGCCGATAAACGGGCGAAGATGGATATTCTCTCTCCGGAGAATCTTCCTTCGTTAGACCAGATAGAGAAACGTTTACCGCAGAACGAGCGGATAAACCATGTTACCTTAAACAGCTATTTGGGACAAACTGTTTTTCATCTCCGGACGGAGAAAGGGAGCTATGATATTCCTGCCGACTCGACGGAAAGATTACCCGTAATCGACTGGAATCATATCCAACGTGTGGCATCACTATGGAATACCTCTTCCATAGCGAAGGTAGATTCCTTGTACACCTTGGACCAATGGATTCCATTCGGTCGTTTAAAAGAGGAATTTCCGATCTATAAATTCCATTTCGCCGATCCGGAACGACATGAATTATACATATCCTCTAAATCCGGGGAGGTTTTGCAATATACGGATAAAAACAGTCGTTTCTGGGCTTGGCTCGGGGCGATCCCTCATTGGGTCTATTTCACTTCCTTGCGGCAAGACGCTGAATTATGGATAAAGGTAGTTGTCTGGTTATCCGGAATCGGGTGCGTTATGTGTATCGCCGGGATCTATTTAGGAATACGGGATTTCCGGTTAGCGAGGAGACGTCATTTGATTTCCCCTTATAAGAAGTTCTGGTATAAATGGCATCATATTCTTGGGGTGTTATTCGGTTTATTCGTCCTCACCTTCTGCTTTAGTGGTATGATGTCTTTAGCTCGTGTACAGGATTGGGGGTTGAAAGCCAAGCTCGATATAAACCCGGTTCAAGAACTGCGGAAGATGGCTCCTTCCCCACTCGATTATCCGTTGGATTACAGGGCGGTCATACAAGCCTATCCCGGCCAGATCCGTCAATTGGAATGGAGTAGTTTTGGTGATATACCCTTTTACATCGTACAAACAGACACGAAGGATATTGTCGTGAACGCAAATAAGAGTGACGGGATATCTTTATTGAACCTGCGACCGGAAGAAATCCGTTCCGTATTGTCTCAGATACATGGTATCGGGACCACGGCTGATATCAAACTGTTGGATGCTTATGATACGTATTATATCTCACGAAAAAGGAATTTAGAACTCCCGGTCTGGAAAGTATCTATTCAAGACGTGGATAATAGTTGTTATTACATTAATCCCCGTAATGGACAATACCGTTATGTAAATACGCCGTCTCGTTGGAACCATTGGATGTATCCGGCATTGCATAGCTTGAATCTGAAATTCTTGGTAGATCATCCGGTCTTATGGAATATCGTGATGTGGGGAACCATGTTGGGAGGCACGTTCGTTTCCTTATCCGGTGTATGGCTTGCGATAAAATATATCAGGCGAAAAGCGAGAAGAAAGAAGTAAAGCCTGTATATTTGTATTATATTTATTGAGAACATTGTATTATAAAATAGATTTGAATGAATAAAGGCAAGATTATAGTCGCCGGAATCGGCCCCGGTAGCGAGGCCGATATAACGCCTGCGGTTTTGGCCGCTATCCAAAGCTCGGATGTCATCATAGGATATAAATATTATTTCCGTTTTATCACCCACTTGCTTCGTGAGGGAACGGAATGTATAGATACAGGTATGAAACGTGAGCAAGCTCGTGCCGAGCAAGCTTTCGCTTATGCCAACGAGGGAAAGACGGTTTGCGTGATCAGTTCCGGTGACGCCGGTATTTATGGCATGACTCCTCTGATTTATGAGATGAAGAAAGAATCCGGAAGCGAGATCGAGATCGAGTCGTATCCGGGCATCAGCGCTTTCCAGAAAGCTGCGTCCTTGCTTGGCGCTCCTATCGGACATGATTTCTGTGTGATTTCCCTCTCAGACTTGATGACTCCTTGGGAACTGATCGAGAAACGGATTCACGCGGCGGCCATGGCCGATTTTGTTACGGCGATCTATAATCCAAAAAGCGAGGGACGTTATTGGCAACTCTATCGTTTAAAAGAATTGTTCCTGCAAGAACGCAAGCCGGAGACTCCGGTCGGTTATGTACGTCAGGCCGGACGGGAGGAGCAAGAAGTATTCGTCACTACGCTCGCAGATCTGGACCCCGAGCAGATCGATATGTTTACGGTAGTCTTGATCGGAAACTCACAAACATATCTTTCCGGGAATCATATGATCACTCCCCGGGGATATTATGGCGAGATCAAACAAAAGAAAATGGATACGGGTATCGGACAGGACATCATGATCCGTAGTTTCCGTACGATCGAGAAGGAATTGAAAAACCAAGAGATCCCGTTGGATAAGAAATGGGCGTTACTCCATGCCATTCATACGACGGCCGATTTCGATATGGAAAATATCCTTTATGCCGACCCGGATGCTGTCTCTACATTATATAATAAGATCAGCGGCGGGGAAGTTCCTACGATCATCACCGATGTCACGATGGCTGCTTCCGGCATTCGTAAGGGAGCTCTGCAACGTCTGGGTGTCGAAGTGAAATGCTACCTTCAAGACGAGCGGGTCGCTGAGATGGCTTCGAGCAAAGGAATTACCCGTACTCAAGCCGGTATTCGTCGGGCCGTGGAAGAGCATCCGACCGCTCTGTTTGTCTTCGGGAACGCCCCGACCGCCCTTATGGAATTATGCGATTTAATACGTAAAGGTAAAGCCACTCCAGCTGGCATTATCGCGGCTCCGGTAGGTTTCGTACATGTGCAGGAATCCAAACATATGGTGAAACCTTTTATCGGTATACCGAAACTAATCGTGGAAGGTCGTAAAGGAGGTAGTAATTTAGCGGCTACGCTAGTGAATGCCATCCTTTGTTTTAATGACGCAGAACAATTAAAGCCGGGAAGAGACGTATGAACCGATTTTATGTCATAGGGCTGGATGATAATATGCGGCAATACTTTCCGCCGGAGATATTGGAGATAATCTCGTCCCACCGGGTGTTCTCCGGAGGCGTGCGGCATCATGAGATCGTACGTTCGCTCTTGCCCGAGAAAGCGGACTGGATCGATATAAAAGTCCCGTTGGACGAGGTCTTCGATCGCTATCGTTCGTACGACGGTCGGGAAAGCATCGTTGTATTCGCTTCCGGAGATCCTTTGTTTTTCGGATTCGCCGTTACGATTCAAAACCGATTGCCGGATGCGCAAATCCGCCTGTACCCGTCATTTAATTCCTTGCAACTCTTGGCACAAAATCTATTGATGCCTTACCACGATATGCGGATCGTCTCCCTTACCGGACGGCCTTGGCACGAGTTCGATCGTGCCTTGATCGAAAGTGCGTCTAAGATAGGCGTGCTCACGGATCGGGAACATACGCCTACGACTATCGCTCGCCGGATGCTGGAATACGGCTATGATAATTATACCATGTTCGTGGGAGAACGGTTAGGAAATACCGAACGGCAGAGCATCCGCCAATTCAGTATACAAGCCGCGGCAATGAATAATTTCGTTCATCCGAATTGCTTGATCCTAAAGAAAGAGCGTGACGGGCATTCCCGTAAATTCGGCCTGCCGGATTCCGCGTTCGAGCATTTGAACGGACGGGAGAAGATGATAACCAAAATGCCGATCCGTTTGTTATCTTTAAGCATGCTGGATCTGAGAAACCGGGAACGTTTTTGGGATATCGGCTTTTGCACGGGTTCTGTCTCGATAGAGGCTAAATTGCTGTTCCCGCATTTGCATATCACGAGTTTTGAGATCCGGGAAGAGGGACGAAAGTTAATGACTGAGAATTGTCATCGTTTTGGGACTCCGGGTATCGAGGCTATAATCGGAGATTTCTTATCGGTGGATTTATCAGCGTTGGAGGCTCCGGATGCAATCTTTATCGGCGGACATGGCGGGAAATTAGTGGAGATCCTTATGGTAGTTTCCCAAAAAATGAAAGAGAACGGTGTCATCGTCTTCAACTCCGTATCCGACGAAAGCAAAGCGCTTTTAGAGGAAGCGGTCCGCCAAACCGGTCTTCGGATATCCGCCCAAACCCGTATCACGATTGATGATTTTAATACGATTACCGTGAATGTT
This sequence comes from Parabacteroides sp. Y3-G-102, assembly GCF_023656845.1. NCBI lineage: Bacteria > Pseudomonadati > Bacteroidota > Bacteroidia > Bacteroidales > Tannerellaceae > Parabacteroides > Parabacteroides sp. Y3-G-102. Next base: position 25,814 of record NZ_JAMOKU010000032.1, read on the forward strand.
ATTTATAAATTATGAGTACAATATCAATTATTCCAATATCCGATAGCAGCCGGGTGCTTGCTGAGCGAATTCTTGCTTCTTATCCCGAGGCGAAGATCTTACCATTCGGCTCTTTCTCAAAAGAGGTTTTTCACGAATCCAGTAGTTTGGTATTTATAGGAGCGATGGGAATTTGCGTACGCAGTATCGCTCCCTTCGCGGAAGATAAACATACCGATCCGGCCGTGGTTTGTATAGACAGTACCGGTAAATATGTGATTCCGGTCTTATCCGGACATATCGGTGGTGCGAACGACCTTTCCAAGGAATTGGCAAACCTATTAGGAGCCGAGGCAATTATTACGACACAAAGCGATAATACGAACCTATGGCCGCTCGACACGCTGGGGAAGAAATACGATTGGACCTTGATCGTCAAAGATAGCAATGCCGCCATCTCCACTTTTGTCAATGGAAAACCGACAGCGCTACTCCTTGATATACGAGATAAAGGAACGGATTATTTGGAGCGTACGGTCCCGTCTCATGTCTCTATCTTTTATTCCTTCGAGGCGATACCGCAGCAAGACTATGAGTTATTGATGATCGTCAGTCCCCAACAATACGATACTTCCATCCCTACGATCACCTATATACCGAAAGTCCTCCACCTAGGAATGGGTTGCCGCAAGGATATGCAAGGCGATCCTACGGTCGTTTACGAACATATTAAAGATGTATTGCGTGATAAACGCCTATATCCGGAAGCTTTGGCGGATGTAAATACAATCGATTTAAAGAAATGCGAACCGGTGCTGACATTACTGGCTTATGGAGTTATGGAATGCCCTTTCCACACCTATACATCGGAGGAGCTGAAAGATATCCCGGTACCCAATCCCTCGGAGAAGGTACTGGAGGTAACCGAATCCTCAAGTGTATCGGAAGCTTCCGCCATTTATGCGGCTCATGGCGGTCCGCTTTTGGTCGAGAAGCAAAAAGCGGATTTAGGGAAAGGAAATGAATATACCTTTGCCGTAGCGTTAGATCGGGCGGCCTGCCGCAAGGGACATATCGAGATCGTAGGAGCCGGTCCCGGCGATCCGGACTTGATCTCTATCCGCGGACGGCAAATGTTGGAGAAAGCGGATTTGATCCTGTATGCAGGAAGCCTCGTCCCGAAAGAACTTACCTTATGCGCGAAGGCAGGCGCTACGGTGCGAAGCTCGGCGGATATGAATCTGGAAGAACAGTTCGCGTTGATGAAAGAGTTTTATGATAAAGGATTGTTTGTCGTTCGTTTGCACACGGGCGATCCTTGCATCTATGGAGCTATTCAAGAGCAAATGAATTACTTTGATCAATACGGGATGGATTATCATATCACTCCGGGTATTTCCTCTTTCCAAGCCGCCGCCGCCGCTCTTTATTCCCAGTTCACGATTCCGGAGAAAGTACAAACGATCATCCTCACTCGTGGCGAAGGACGTACGCCCATGCCTGAGAAAGAGCAACTGCACAAACTGGCTCAAAGCCAAAGTACGATGTGTATCTTCTTAAGCGCCGGTGTCGTAGAGAAGGTCCAAGAGGAATTATTGCGACATTACGCTCCAACCACTCCGGTAGCCGCTTGCTATAAATTGACATGGAAAGACGAGCGGATCTACCGTGGGCAACTGAAAGATCTCGCGAAAATCGTAAAAGAGAATCATCTTACACTGACAACATTACTTGTCGTCGGGGATGCCATCGATAATCGCAAGGGTCTATCCCGCTTATATGCGGATGAATTCAAACATCTTTTCCGTAAGTAATGATACTGATCCTTGGAGGAACGACAGAAGGCCGTGTGGCTGTGCGGGTAGCGGACGAGGCAGCCGCTACCTATTACTATTCTACGAAAGGAACTTTGCAATCCATTGAATGTGCGCATGGAATCCGTTTGACCGGAGCCATGAATGCGGAGGAAATGGAGTGTTTTTGTCGTGACCACGCGATTAAGCTATTGATTGATGCGGCACACCCTTTCGCTCAAGTGTTACACCAAACGATCGAAAAAGTATCGAAATGTTTACAGATTCCGGTGATCCGTTACGAACGTCGGTATCCACCTCGTGATGAGGACTTGATTTGGTGCGATAGTTATGCAGACGCAATTCACCAAATGGAAAACAAAGGTATCCAACGGCTACTTGCCCTCAGTGGCGTGAACACCCTTGCCCCGCTCCGCCCTTATTGGCGATCGCATACCACTTGGTTCCGTATATTGGAGCGGGAGGAATCTTTGTCGTTGGCCGAGAAGCAGGGCTTCCCCCAAGAACGTCTGGTTTTCTATCGAGAAGGTGAGGATGAGTTAAAGTTGTTGGAGCAACTCCATCCGGATGCGATCTTGACAAAGGAAAGTGGTTTCTCCGGCTATTTTACGGATAAAGTGAACGCTGCCCGCCAATTCGGAATACCAGTATTTGTCGTGAAGCGTCCCGCATTACCGGAAACTTTCTACCGAGTGTATGGTGAAGACGGATTGCGCAAACAAATCGAACGCCTATTACCCGAATTCTTTCCCTTGAAAAGCGGATATACGACCGGAGCTTGTGCTACCGCCGCCGCAAAAGCCGCTTTATTGGCCTTATTATCAAGGAAGGAACAAACAGAAAGCCAGATAACATTACCCTCGGGAGAACAGATAACGTTGCCGGTAGCCTATACCGAATGGGCCGGGTGTTCCGCCACCTGTACCGTGATCAAGGAGTCTGGGGATGATCCGGACGTGACGAATCATAGCCGGATCCGGGTTACTGTTCAATTATCTCTCGATGCATCCGGTTGTGCCATCGCCGTGGCAGAGTCGTGCCACGGTGATGGCACAGCTGTGCCAAGCCGATGGCACAAGCGTGCCACGGTAATGGCACAAGAAGAATATTGTCAAGAAACAGAAAGCGACGATACGGGAAGAGTCATCTTCCAAGCAGGTGAAGGAGTCGGAACCGTGACCCTTCCGGGACTCGGCTTGAAAGTCGGCGGCCCGGCTATAAACGCCACGCCCCGTAAGATGATCCGGCAAGAGCTGATTCCACTCCTGCCCTCACCCGATTCCGTCGCTATTGTCACGGTCTCGGTTCCCGGTGGCGAGGAGTTGGCGAAACGTACCTTCAATCCGAAACTTGGAATTATCGGGGGAATCTCCATTATCGGGACATCCGGAATCGTGCGTCCTTTCTCATCGGACGCTTTTATCGCCTCGATACGGAAAGAAGCCAGTGTCGCCAAAGCGATAGGTTGCGAGACGTTGGTTATTAATTCCGGGGCGAAGAGTGAACGCTACCTTCGGAGCTTATACGCTTCTTTGCCTCCACAATCATTCGTCCATTACGGGAACTTTATCGGAGAGACGCTAAAGATCGCTGCCGATTTAGGTTTCAAGCAGGTTATCTTAGGTATCATGATCGGCAAGGCGGTGAAACTTGCGGAAGGTTTCCTAGATACACACAGCAAAAAAGTCGTCATGAACAAAGGCTTCCTTCAAGATGTAGCGAAAGAAGCAAAATGCGAGGAGGCGACCGTAGATGCAATCAATCGGATTACGTTGGCCCGTGAATTATGGGAGCTTCTTGCGGAAAAAGAACAAAATCGTTTCTTCCCATTACTTTTACAAAAATGTAAATCGTATTGCGCTCCTATCCTTCCCGACGGCGAACTAACCTTGCTGTTAATATCCGAAGAGGGCAAGGTCTTGTACCAATCTTAGCTGTAGAGACGCAGCGCGCACGCTACGTCTCTACACCCCCCAGACTGTAATAGCATTTCTTTTTAGCTGTTTATTCTTTTTTATTAGGGATTCTTTAAGAATACATATTAGGAGGATTTCGTACTTTTGCCCTCTAAATATTGATTAAAATAATGTTTAGATATCTTTTAATTTATATGGCCTGCCTTCTATTCGCCTTTTCCGTAAAGGCGCAAGGCATTTCCAATGACACGATTCCGAAAGAAGTGCTGATGCTGGATGGTAAGCCTATGACCGAAAAGCAAATACAACGTTATCATAAACAATTACATAAAGACTCCATACGGGCCAACAAAAGGATCTGGTGGTCTATCCTTGGCGGACCGTCTTACACGCCGGAAGCCTCCTTTGGCGTAGGTGGCGCGGTTTTGGCTAGCTTTCGCTTAAACAAGAATGATACGATATCCCAACGATCGTTTATCCCTGCGGGATTTAACATTACCTTAAACGGGACGTTCGTTTTTGCCGGTGCCGGTACCTTATTCTTCAACGAGAATCGCTTCCGTATTTATATCAGTTACGGTTATCGGAACGAACCTTCGCATTATTTCGGGAAAGGCTATGAGACGATCGAGCAAATCGAGAAGAGCGACTCGACAACGAAATTCCATAAGAGTTCTTTCCAACTATATCCCCGTTTCGTATGGGAAGTTAGGCCTCATTTATATACGGGTCCTCTTTTTGATATTAATTTCAGCAAATCAGATGATATCAACCCGGTGATGGCCGAAGATCCTTATTTCAATAAGTTCAAACGAGATTATGTCAATATCGGTGTCGGCGGCTTGATTCAATACGATACACGAAATGACGTGGCGACCCCAAGTTCCGGTATGTTACTAAGCGCGATCGCTAAAGTGTATGGAAAGTATTTAGGCGGTGCATATAATTATGAGATGTTCGAGTTAGAATACCGCCAATTCCAGCAAGTATTTCGTCCTCGTAGCACCTTGGCATGGATCGCCAAGACACAAATCGGTGTGGGAAACGTTCCTTTTACGGAGCTTCCTTCGTTTGGCTCTCCTTTCGATCTTCGCGGATACTATTGGGGCAAGTACCGTGACAAGACCATGGCGTATGGGATTCTGGAGTATCGTCATATGTTCGGCAGCGTGGAGAAATATAAGAGCGGTAATTTCTGGGCGAAGTGTGGTTTTGTTGGCTGGGTCGGCACGGGTACGATCGGAAACGCTCCTATCGTAGACTGGAATAAATGGAAGTTCAACTACGGCGTAGGCTTACGTATCCAAATGCAACCCGGCAAGAACTTCCGCCTAGACGTAGGCAAAGACCCGAACCAAAAAGGGATGGCGGTTTATATGAATATGACGGAAGCCTTCTAAAACCAGAAGGCTCCCGTCTACGATTTATGGAAGTATAACCTTGCGTTAAAATTATCGTTTAAAAGCCGGAAATATCTTAATATCGATTTTTTTCACTAAGTTTGCGTCGTCGAAGGGGTGCCATACTATATGGGCTGAGATCATACCCTTACTACTTGATGCGGGTAATGCCGCCGTAAGAAAAACGAATGTTAGATGGATAAAAATGAAACGTACCGTTATCCGGTAGCTTTAACGATCGCGGGCTCTGATAGTGGCGGTGGTGCCGGAATACAAGCGGATATTAAGACTTTTTCCTCGCTGGGGGTTTTTGGAGCCTCGGCGATAACGGCTATAACCGCTCAAAACACACAGGGAGTGCGAGGGATCCAAGCGATCTCTCCCGAGATTTTGAGAGGACAAATCGAAGCTATTCTTGAGGATTTCATCGTAGATGCCGTAAAAATAGGGATGCTACATAACAAGGATGCCGTAAAGGTCGTATCTGAAACTTTACCTTCCTTCCAACAGACTTCTATCATTTTAGATCCAGTGATGATATCCACGAGCGGAAGTAAATTATTGGAGGATGACGCCATCCGAACCATCATGGATGAGTTGTTCCCTAAAGCGACACTGCTTACTCCGAATATTCCCGAGACGGAATATCTTTCCGGTATAAAAATCAATAACGAGGCGGATATCTTACTTGCCGCCCGGAAATTGCAGGAAAAAGGATGTAACGCTCTATTGATCAAGGGGGGGCATATTCCCGGAGTAGAAACGGTGGATCGGTTATTTATCAATGAGAATAATCCGATTTGTCTGGTCTCGCCAACAGTGGAGACCTTCAATACCCATGGAACGGGCTGTACGCTATCGTCCGCCATCGCCGCTTATATGGCACTCGGCCATTCATTGGTGGAAGCCGTACGATTAGCCAAGGAATATATGAATAACGCGCTCGTTCACGGGGCAAATGTATGCATGGGAAAAGGGCACGGACCTGTAAACCACTTCTTCTCACCCTCTGCCCTTCATAAAATCCGATGGAATCATGAATAAGCTGGTCGTAATTACTACACCTTATTTTTTCGCGGATGAAGCTTCTTTGATCGAACTTCTATTTGCGGAAGGAATGTCTCGTTTACATCTACGTAAACCGGATTGTAAACGTGATGAATTGGAGGGCTTATTGGATAACATCTCTCCGGCTTATTACGACAGGATCGTTCTTCATGATTGGTTTACCTTGGCAGAAGAAAGGGCTTTAGGAGGAGTCCATTTGAACAAGAGGAACCCGGAAGCTCCACCTTTATATAAAGGCAGTATAAGTCGTTCTTGCCATAGTCTGGAAGAGATTATCGAGTATAAACCGGTATGCGACTATGTATTCCTTAGCCCGATCTTTCAGAGTATATCCAAAGAAGGATATGGTAGCGGATTCCCCTTAGATGGATTGCGAAACGCGAAGGGCATCATCGATGATAAGGTGATCGCCTTGGGAGGAATCTGCTCACAAACAATAACGAAATTAAGAGATATCCCCTTCGGCGGTGTCGCCGTTCTCGGGGCCCTTTGGGGAAACGATCCCTCCCTTCTTGTTGCGGATCAACTCATAAAACAATTCAAACGATTACAAGTATGGCCTTAAATTATTATTTCGGATATGATGAGAATGGAAGAGTCGGTCGGAGAACAACCGGATTACGCCCTCCTTTTGGTGGGAGTAACCGCTTGATGTTTATAACGCATCGTACACCTAAATATACGGAATGCGACGAGGTACGCATGGCAATCCAAGGAGGATGTTCGTGGATACAATTGCGTATGAAAGACGGGATCTATGAGGATACCGTACGTAAATGTGCCACTATCTGCGCGGACGAATGTGAGCGAATCGTGGATTTCTGCGTAAACGATGATCTGGAAGCCGCCGTGACATGTGGCGCTACGGCTTGTCATCTAGGCAAGAATGACATTCCCTTGGATATCGCTTGGGAAGTACTGAAAGACAAGTTGGATTCCAATGCCATCTTCTATATCGGGGCTACGGCGAATACCTTTGAGGATATCCGGCTGGCCGTAGAACGAGGCGCCTCGTATATCGGACTAGGGCCGTATCGCTTTACGGGTACCAAGAAGAATTTGAGTCCCATCTTAGGCTTGGATGGTTATCGTAAAATAATCGCTCAATGCAAGGAGGCTGACATTGATATTCCTATCTTCGCGATAGGTGGTATTACGCTGGAAGACGTAGGCCCTTTGATGGAGACGGGTATAACCGGAATCGCTGTTTCGGGCGCGATTATCAATGCCCCCGATCCCGTGGAGGAAACCCGCCGGTTTATTGAGGAAATCAATAAGTACTAAACTAAATACATATGGCTACTAAAAAGAATATGCGTATTTCCTATCCGTCCTCGGAAAAGATTTATGTCCCGGGCGAGATCAATAAGATCAAGGTTGGTATGCGTAAGATTAAATTGTTGGACACGGTAACCTTGGATGAGCATGGAGAGCGAATCTTCAAGAAGAACAATCCGGTAATCGTTTACGATACGAGCGGCCCGTATTCCGACCCCAAGATATCGATTGATATCGCTAAAGGACTTCCTCGTATACGTGAGGAGTGGTACGGTAAGCGTAAAGATGTGGTTCAATTGCCGGAATTGACTTCCGCTTATGGTCGTGAGCGATTGGCGGACGCGAGTCTGGATTCTCTCCGTTTTCCCAAGCGACACTTGCCTTTCCGGGCTAAAGAGGGTAAGAATATCACCCAGATGTATTATGCGAAGAAGCGTATTATCACTCCGGAAATGGAGTACGTGGCGATTCGTGAGAACCAGCAAATCGAGGCTTTGGGACTGAAGTCGTATATCACGCCGGAGTTCGTCCGCAAGGAAATCGCCGCCGGTCGCGCGATCATCCCGGCGAATATCAATCACCCGGAAGCCGAGCCGATGATTATCGGTAAGAAGTTCTTGGTAAAGATCAATACCAATATCGGTAACTCCGCTCTTTCCTCCGGTATCGACGAGGAGATCGAGAAGGCGATATGGAGTTGTAAATGGGGCGGAGACACGTTGATGGATCTCTCTACCGGCGATAATATCCATGAGACGCGCGAGTGGATTATCCGTAACTGCCCGGTTCCGATGGGTACGGTTCCTATTTATCAAGCCTTGGAGAAGGTGAATGGTAAGGTAGAGGACCTTTCTTGGGAGATCTATCGGGATACGTTGATCGAGCAGGCGGAACAGGGCGTGGATTATTTCACGATCCATGCGGGTTTGTTGCGTAAACATGTGGAGCTGACGGCGACTCGCCTGACGGGGATTGTCTCCAGAGGCGGATCTATCATGGCTAAATGGATGCAGCTTCATGACGAGGAAAACTTCCTGTACACACATTTCGCCGAAATCTGCGAGATACTAAAGGCATATGACGTGGCGGTCTCTATCGGAGACGGGCTTCGTCCGGGTTCTATCTATGACGCGAACGATGCGGCACAATTCGCCGAGCTTCACACGATGGGAGAACTGACGAAAATAGCTTGGGAGCAGTTCGTACAAGTGATTATCGAAGGCCCGGGCCATGTTCCCATGAATAAGATTCATGAGAATATGAAGGAACAACAGTATGCCTGCCATGGAGCGCCGTTCTATACGTTGGGCCCGTTGACGACCGATATCGCTCCTGGATACGATCATATCACGTCGGCTATTGGTGGCGCGCAAATCGCTTGGCATGGGACGGCTATGATCTGCTATGTTACGCCGAAGGAACATTTGGGATTGCCGAATAAGGAAGACGTGCGTAATGGGGTGGTCGCTTATAAGATAGCGGCGCATGCCGCTGACTTGGCGAAAGGGCATCCCGGCGCTCAAGTACGTGATAACGCGTTGAGCAAGGCCCGTTTTGATTTCCGCTGGAAAGACCAGTTCAATTTGTCCTTGGACCCGGAAAGGGCTTTACAGTATTATAAGGAGAGTGCTGTTACGGATGGAGAGTACTGTACGATGTGCGGTCCTAATTTCTGCGCTATGCGGTTAAGTAAGGATTTGCAAGGTTGTAAATAAAATACTGTTTTGAGGGGATGAGACGGGGCATGCCCCGTCTCTACAATTGAGTGATTTGTTTTCCGCATTCGTAGCCTTCCTCATATAGTTCTTCCAGTTTCTTTGTGTCGCTTCCGGTACGACCGACTTTAATCGGGCTTTGCGGACGGATGACGAAGGCTTTTCCTTCGGCCTCCAGTTGGTCTATGTAATCCAAGACCTCGTTGTACTGCCGGTATCGTAGTCGCAACTGTTCCCGGATCGCCGGGTATTTGTTATAAATAAAGCCGGGAAGGTAAAAATCTTTCTCTTCTTTCCGATAGCCTTTGTTACGGGTAAGGATGATGACGTTCTTGGAGAAGCCGTCAGCGATAGCCCGTCGGATAGGGATGGCGTCGCATACGCCTCCGTCGACCATCGGTATCCCGTCTACATACGTAATTGGACAGAGGATCGGTAAGGTGCAAGATGCTTTACAGATATCCACCAAACGTTTCTTATCTTTCTTCTCCTCGAAATATTCCGCTTTACCCGTCAAGCAATTGCTCGTGACCATAACGAACCGATCCTTGGACTTGAAATAGGTATCGTAATCCAACGGATAATACAAATCCGGATAGACATAAAACAAGAAATTCAGATCGATATATCCCCTCCCCCGTAAGAAATGACGAAGACCTATGTAATTATATTTCTTCAATAGGTCGATATTGCTAAAACGGGAGCGTCCCCGCTGGCGGGAAGCATACGAGATTCCGTTACTCGCGCCCGCCGATACTCCGATCGTATAAGGAAACCAAATATCATGATCCATAAAATAATCCAATACTCCCACCGTAAATATGGCACGCATTCCGCCACCTTCCAACACCAAACCTGTCTGACTATCTATTTCCATATATATACCTCTGAATTAAAAAAGCCATTGCTGGGTTCCCACCAAGCAATGGCCACAAAAATATAATAAATCAGCGATAAATAATAGTTCCTTTTTAGAATTTACTTGGTCACTTCGTTCACTAAGGGACGGCCTTCCTCGAAATCCTTGATGTTCCGCAAGGTAGTCTCAGCGATATTATGCAGAGCCTCTTTCGTGAAAAACGCCTGATGGGAAGTAACGATCACATTGTTGAACGAGAGCAGACGGGCCAAGACATCATCATCGATAATCTTATCCGATTTATCCTCGTAGAAATAGTCTCCCTCCTCCTCGTAGACATCCAATCCAGCGGCAGATACTTTCTTGGTCTTCAATCCCTCGATCAAGGCGTTGGTATGAATTAGTAACCCGCGTCCCGTATTGATAATCATTACGCCGTCTTTCATCTTGGCGATCGAATCGTCGTTGATCAGATAACGGGTCTGGTCGGTCAACGGGCAATGCAAGGAAATGATATCGGACTCTTTGTATAACTCGTCTAAAGAGACATAGGTGATCCCTTCCTCCTTGGCGAATTTCTCATCCGGATACAGGTCGTTTGCCAATACACGCATCCCCAATCCTTTTAAGATATGAATCAATATCTTGGCGATCTTTCCGGTACCGATAATACCGGCGGTCTTGCCATGCATATCAAATCCCATCAAGCCATTCAAGGAGAAGTTGCCATCTCTCGTACGCCAGTATGCCCGGTGTATCTTACGGTTTAACGATAACATCAAGGCCAACGTATATTCAGCGACCGCATAGGGTGAGTAGGCCGGTACGCGTACGACCGGTAATTTCCCCCTGGCGGCATTCAAATCCACATTATTAAAACCGGCGCAACGAAGCGCCAACAGTTTCACACCATTGGCAACCAAAGCGTCTATTACGGCGGCATCAGCCGTGTCGTTCACGAAAATACATACTGCGTCTACCCCTTGGGTTAAGACGACATTATTGATATTCAAATGTCCTTTATAGTAACGAATATCGAACTCATACCGCTCATTGATCTTATCGAAAGAAGCGATGTCGTAGGGTTTAGCACCAAAAAACGCAATCTTATACGCCATATAACTTTAGTTTTTTAATATAACTAAATTAAGCCCTTGATTGTTTATCGAAAAAGAAATCCATTCGTTTAATTATAGTACTTTTGTCCGCTGGGTAACAATATAGATGAGCATGAATCAATCCCATAAAAGATCTTTTATAGCAGTTCTTATTTTTATTGGCTTTCTCTTGTTTATGGCATTTTGGGGCATCGACTTGATCTTAGGGGCGTATGCGGGACATAAATTGAGTAAACTTGCCGAAAGGCATCATCTTGACATACGCTATGATAAGATCCGGTTGATGGGGCTGAGTACCGTACGTATGGAGGGATTGACCGTTATCCCGGTTGACGCTGATACGTTGATACATGCGGACAGGCTTCAAGCGAAACTGGAGCTTGGCAGATTATTGCTACTTACCCCTTCCATAGAGAGTGTACAAGCGGATAATTTGCATATTCATTTTATTAAGAAGGGAGAGAGAGCTAATTTTGATTTCCTTTATAAACCATCGAATCACCCAGGTGAGCCAGTGGAAACAGCTGTAGATGATAAGGAACGGGATTACGCACGCAAGGCTGAACGCTCCCTTAGTCTACTTTTCAATTTATTGCCCGGAAATGCCTTGGTACATGATTTATGTGTTTCTTATAGTAATAAAGGAGATGAACTAATACTAGAGATACCCGAACTCAATCTTGCTAACAATCAATTCTCTACGCATATAAACAGCACGGAGAACGGAGTTCGTAGCGAATGGATTTGCGAAGGCTCTCTCTCTGATAAGGAGCGACTCGTGAAAGCCCGTCTCTACGCCGACGAGCATACGAAGATTCCTCTTCCTTTTCTGGAATATCGTTGGGGGGCATCGGTACGTTTCGACACCTTGGCCTTCGAGCTTAAGGGACCTAAAATAGAAGAAGACATACAATCCTTACTCGGAAGCGCCTATGTGAGCGGGCTTACCATCCACCAAGAGCGTATATCTCCGGACACGGTCTTACTGGATAAAGGCTCTATACACTTCCGGACAAACATCGGTAAGAACTATATCGAATTAGATAGCGTCAGTGATATCCGGTTTAATCATCTGGATTTCCATCCTTATCTGAAGATCGTTAAAGATACCAGTTGGCAAATCACGGCCTCTGTGAATAAAAGGGATTTCCCTGCGGATCAACTGTTCTCCTCCCTGCCTAAAGGCTTATTCTACAATCTGGAAGGCCTGAGAACAGAAGGTACCCTCTCCTATCATTTTCGATTGGATCTGGATTTCGGACAGGTAGACAGCTTGATCTTGGAATCTACTTTGAAAGCGAAGGACTTCCAGATCCTTGCCTATGGGAATACGGATTTGCGGAAGATGAATGAGCCATTTGAATATACTGTCTATGAGCAAGGCGAGCCGGTACGCTCTTTCGAGATCGGTCCGGCGAATCCCTCTTTCCGCCCGTTCAACGCCGTATCCCGTTATCTTCCTTTAGCGATCATGCAGAGTGAGGATGCCGGCTTCTTTTATCACAACGGTTTTATTCCAAGCGCTATCCGGGAATCGTTGATACAGGATATCAAGGAACGACGTTTCGCCCGTGGCGGCAGTACGCTCAGCATGCAATTGGTGAAGAATGTATTCTTGAGCCGTAATAAGACGATCGCCCGCAAGCTGGAGGAAATGTTAATCGTATGGCTGATCGAGAGCGATCATCTGACCTCTAAAGAGCGGATGTTTGAGGTTTATCTGAACATCGCCGAATGGGGCCCCATGATTTATGGAGCCGCCGAGGCCTCACGTTATTATTTCGCGAAGGAACCTTCCCAGTTAAACCTTGCCGAGTGTATTTTTATGGCCAGCATTATCCCCAAGCCCAAACAGGTCCGCTATTGCTTCGACGGGTTGCGGTTGAAGCCGTATTATGAGGATTTTTACAGGGTAATACTGGATCGCTTGGTAGATCGCAGACTTATATCTTCGGAAGAGGCGGTAGGGGTAACGCCGGAGTCTGTCGAAATAACAGGTCCGGCTAAAGAATACCTGACGGCTACCCAAAGTCGATCTCCACGCTCGTCCCAATTCCTAGATCAGAAGTAATATTCACCTTCGCCCCATAGGTGCTCAATATGCGTAGCGAGAGGCTTAGCCCGACACCATGCCCGGCGTATTCCCGGGTATTGCTCGCCCGGTAAAAGGGCTGGAAGATTCGTTTCAACTCCTCGGGAGGAATGCCGATACCTCGGTCGGATATGGTCAAGACACTGCCTCGAAGCCGCATCTCTACCGGTTTATCGTTCGAATACTTACAGGCGTTGCTCAAGATATTCTTGATCGCTATCTTCAATAAATAGGGATTGGCACTGATCATATAAGAGAAATTATCCGGGGAGAACGAGATCCGGGCCGAGGAGAACTGCATCAAGAAGTCCGCTAGGAAGATCGTCTCCATCGCGCTTTTCTGGATCTCCTTATCCCCGTGCGACAGGAACAGCAGGTGTTTGATCAATTGTATGATACGGCTCGTCTCCGTGGCGATACGTCTTAATGCCGCTTGGTATTCCTCCGGGGAGCGCTCTTTCAGCAGGCTGATCTCGCATTCGCCTTGAATGGCTGTCAGTGGATTGTTCAACTCATGCGAGGCGTTGCTGATAAACGCTTTCTCACTTTGGTAAGCAGCGTCGATCCGGTCTACCATCCGGGTCGCGTATAGTCTGCCGACAAAATAGATCAATACCGAGCTAACCAATATCAATCCCAGCAACAGCCAGCCGATCCGATGCTGGATATCCATCCCATACTGATTCCCGGAAAGGACAATCACGATGAAATTCCCCTCGTTGTCGGGATAATACAAAGCCGCTCCCATTTGCGTATCGTGCTTGAAGTGAACGATATCCTCTTGGTATAGAGATCTCACCTGCGTGGCGTCCAGATAACGGGACAGCACTTGCCGGGTCTCCAAGCTATCGGCGTTCAGCAATATCTCGGTAGCGACGGGAAGGGTTTCCTCGTAACGCTGTTGGATACGGGCATAGCTCTCGTCGTCGGTCTCGTCCTTCTCCCAATGCTTCTGTGCCGTGGCATAGGCTTTTTCCGTCAGGTAAGAATAGTACAGGCGAGAGATATAGCTCGTGGAAACCCAATAGAAGACAAGCGTCACGACGGCTATCACGCCTATGGTAATGGCCGAGTAAAAGAGAGCGATCTTGTTTCCTGTCTTCATGCTTCCATCATATAGCCCACACCCACCACGGTATGGATTAGCTTAGGTTCGAAGTCTTTGTCTATCTTCGTGCGCAAATAATTCACGTAAACATCGACCACGTTCGTATTGGTATCGAAATCCTTGTCCCAGACATTCTTTAGCAAGTTCATCCGGCTCAAGGCCGTTCCTTGGTTCTGTATGAAATATTCCAAGAGCCTATATTCCTTTACGGTCAAATCGATGACCTGCCCATTCCGTATAGCCCGATGGCTTGGAGGATCTAAGACCAGATCTCCGCACCGGAGAGCCATATGGACGGATTCGTTTCCCGATCGACGTAATAACGCCTTTATGCGGGCCTCGAGCTCTTGGAAGCTGAAAGGTTTTACCAGATAATCATCCGCCCCGGCATCCAGCCCGCTAACGATATCCTCGGTGGTTCCCAAGGCGGTCAGCATAATCACGGGGGCATGGTAACCGAACCGTTGCCGGTACTGTTTGCAAAGTTGCAGGCCATTCATCTTCGGCATTATAATATCCAGAATCAGCAATTGGAAATCGTTCTTCTGTGTCAGTTCCCAACCAGCGGCACCGTCATAAGCGACATATACCTCATGCCCGAACTCCCGCAAGCCTCTTTCTATAAAAGAGGCGATGTTTATCTCGTCTTCTACTAATAATATCTTCGCCATTGTATCGTATGTATTAATAAGAATGTCCATCATTAGTAATGCGTACTCAGGATGATGCTAATCGTATCACAGAGGTGAAACGTTCTTTTCACGGTTGTGACACGATCGTTTCACCTCTGTGATATGATCTTTTCACGGCCGTGAAAAGATCAGTAAGTATAATCCTTTCGCATAATAACTCCAGTCGCCCTCCCTAATAGTTCCGGACTTTCTTGCTACAAATATAGCAATTACAACCTACGTTGCACTAATTTACCGTTCTTATCATAAAGCATTCGTCGATAAAAAGCCTCCACCATCAGCGGGAAGACAAAGAGGGTGAAGAACGTGGCCCCTATTAATCCGCCAATGATCACGATCGCCAAAGGACGCTGGCTTTCCGATCCGATACCGTGGCTCAAGGCGGCCGGAAGCAGGCCGATAGCGGCCATGGAGGCGGTCATTAATACGGAACGTACCCTTGATTTCACGCTCATCTTGATCGAATCTTCCAGAGGATGCCTCTCCCGCAGGTTATTCTTGATGTCCGATATCATGATCACGCCATTCTGTATACAGATACCGAAGAGGGCGATAAAGCCGATACCGGCGGAGATCGAGAAGTTGAAACTCGTGATTAATAGGGCCAAGATACCTCCGACGGCGGCGTAAGGCACGTTTAATAAGACCAGTCCGGCATCCCGGGCGTTGCCGAAAAGGACGAATAGGATCACGAAGATGATCGCTATACTTACGGGGACGACTTGGGCCAAGCGTTTGGTAGCCCGTTGTTGGTTCTCGAAATCTCCGGTCCATTTCAAGGTATAGCCTTCGGGGAGCTTTACCTGCCTCTCCACTTTCCGCTGGGCTTCAGCCACGGCGCTACCCATGTCGCGGCCCCGGACCGAGAATTTCACGGCGCAGAAACGAGCGTGGTTATCCCGGTAGATAATCAACGGGCCGGTAATCGTATGGATATCCGCCAGCTCGCGGATAGGAATCATGGAACCATCCTTCGCCGGAACCAGTATCTTGCCTATCTCATTCTCGCTACGGCGGAAAGCGGATTCGTAGCGGACCATGATATTGAACTTACGCTCGTCCTCATAAAGCAGGGAGGCGCTCTTACCTCCTATCGCCATCTCGATAATGGATTGTACATCCTCCTTGGCCACGCCGTAGCGGGCTAAACGAGACTCGTTCAACTCGATCCGCAGCTCCGGCTGGCCGATATTCCGGATAACGCCCAGATCCTCGATACCGTCTACGGTCTCCAAGACCTTGAAAACCTCTACCGCCTTCTTCTCCGACTCGTACAGGTTCTTACCGAAGACCTTCACGGCGATGGAACCCTTCACGCCGCTGGCCGCTTCCTCTACATTGTCCGAGATAGGCTGCGAGAAGTTAAAATCCACGCCCGGATAGATCGCCAGATCCTCTTGCATCTTCTCGATCAGACCCGCTTTCGAGCGTTCGCTTTCCCACTCTTTCTCGGGATATATATCCACATGAAACTCGATGTTGTAGAAACCTGTCGCGTCCGTGCCATCGTTCGGCCGGCCGGTTTGCGATAAGACCTGACGAACCTCCGGATAAGCCGCCAGCTTCCGGCGCATCTGGTTGGCCAACGTAACGGATTCATCCAAAGATATACTTTGCGGTAAGGTCGCACGGATATAAATAGAGCCCTCGTTCAGTTGCGGGAGAAACTCGCTGCCCAACAAGGTGAAGCACCAGATACCTATGGCAGCTACCAGCGTGGCGAACGTGATCGTCCGCTTCTTACGGGCGTGGCACCAGTCGAAAATACCGATCGACTTCCGATTGATCCACGCGAGGAACGGATTATGTTTCTCACGCACCTCTTTCTTTAATAGCATGGAAGATAGGACGGGTACCAATGTCAACGTAAAGATCAACGCTCCCAACAAGGCGAACCCCAAGGTATAAGCGAGCGGGCTGAACATCTTTCCTTCCACCTTCTGGAAAGAGAAGATCGGGACCAAGGCGGTGATGATAATCAGCTTAGAGAAGAAAACCGCTTTCGCACGGTCCTTCGCCGTATGACGGATAATACCCATCTTACTCATCAAATTGAAAGCGGGCATGCCTACTTCACGGGCTTTCCGGTCCAATGCCACGAAAAGCCCCTCCACCATCACGACGGCGCCATCGATAATAATACCGAAGTCGATCGCTCCCATAGATAAGAGGTTGGCGCTCATCCCCATCGCCCGGAGACAAATAAAGGCGAAGAGGAGTGCCAACGGGATAATGATCGACACGATCACCGTCGTACGCCAATCCGCCATGAAGATTAATACGATGAAAGTTACCAGCAGAATACCTTCCGCCAGATTATGTGTTACGGTCTTGACCGCCAGATCTACCAGATTCTCACGATCGTAGAACGATACGATTCGCACGTCTTCCGGCAAGGCGTTTTGTTGGATATCCTTGATCTTATCCTTCAAGGCGGCGATTACCTCGCCGGGGTTCTCCCCTTTTCGCATGACAACGATGCCTTGTACGACATCATCTTCCTCCATGCGGCCGACTTGCCCTAGGCGGGGAAGACTGGATTCGTGTACGGTAGCCAAGTGCTTGACAAGGATTGGCGTGCCATTGATATTCTTTACGACGATATTCTCGATCTCTTTTATATCGTTAATCAAGCCAATACCCCGCACGACATAGGCTTGCGAGCTTTTCGTGATCACGTCGCCGCCTACGTTGATATTACTTTTCGCGATAGCGTCATAAAGTTCCAAGGTCGTTACCCCGTAACTGATCAGTTGATTCGGGTTGACGCTAACCTCGAAAGTCTTTACTTCTCCTCCGAAGCTGACGATATCCGCTACACCGGGTACGGCCCGCAACTTCCGCTCGATCACCCAATCCTGCAAAGTCTTCAATTCCCGGACGGAACGCTTATCGCTACATAATGTATAGCGGAAGATCTCGCCGGTCGGACCATATAAGGGCTGCACTTCCGGCGTGACCCCTTCCGGCAGGTCGGCGTCGTTCAAGAGATTATAAACTTGCTGGCGGGCGAAGAAATCATCCACCTTATCTTCGAACATCACGTTGATGACGGAAAGCCCGAAAAGGGTCGTGCTCCGGATATCCGTCTTTTTCTGTACCGGGTTCATGGCGATCTCGATCGGGATCGTGATAAACTTCTCGATCTCCTCGGCGCTCCTGCCCGGCCATTGGGTGATAATCGTCACTTTCGTATTCGTCACATCCGGAAATGCGTCGATCGGCGTATGGATAAAGCTGGTGATACCGGCGATTACGGCGATCGTGGTACAGAAGAAGATAAAGAATTTGTTCCGGAGGGAGAACGTTATGATATTATCTATGAATGTGTGCATATCGTCTGGTTACTTTAATTCGTTATACACCAAAAGAGCGTTCCGATCTACGATCCGATCCCCATCCTTCAAGCCGGATCGCAGGTAACAGAACTTCTCGGTTTGCTTATACACCGAGATCTCACGCATTTGCAAATATCCCTCCTTCGAGACATAGACAACGTATTCTTTACCATCCTCGAAAATCACGGCATGGGCGTTTACGCAAGGCATACTTTCTCCTTTTACCGCGCTCTGTACATATACGTTCGTAAACATTCCGGGTTTAAGCATATACTTCTCGTTCCTTAATTTGACTCTTACGCTCATGGTCTTACTTTCTCGGTCTAGCATATGATAGACCTTATCAATCGTTCCCGTAAACTCCATATCCTTATAGGCCAAAGTGGTGATACGAACGGTAGCCCCCTCTTTTACCTTGCTGATATCTCCCTCATAGACATCGGCCATCACCCAGACATCGTCGAGACCGGAAATGGTAAACATCTCCTCCCCTTGATCAGAACGGATCTGCATATCCCGGTTTATATTCTTATCGATGATAAAGCCGGAGACCGGCGCTTTCACCACATAGGTAGATGGGTCTGTTATGTTATAAATAGAATACATTTCTTGGATACGTTTGGTCTCGGCCTCGGCATCGGCTTGCTCTTGCTGGGCTTGCAGGAAGTCCCGGTCGGAAGCCATACCGCTCCGGGCCATATCTTGGGTAGCCTCCAAGTTACGGTTAGCGATAGCCAGTTGATGCTCGGCCTCCTTTCGCTGCTTGTCGATATCAGCGATCTCGCCGCTCCGGATCACCGCTAGGACATCTCCTTTCCCTACGTAATCGCCAACTTCCGCATGAATGGAGGTGACATTTCCACCAAATATCGGATACACATGGGCCACTCGCTCTGGATTGAAACTGACACGGCCATTGAGCAATAACTCGTTGGTTAATGGTGTGTCACGAACCGTATCCAGTGTTATAATCTCCTGTAAACTGTCATTTAATAGTAAAGGTTCCCGGGTATCGACCGAGGTGGTCGCCTGTTTCCCGCAGGAACATACCAAGGGTACTAAAAGGATGCATGTGATTAGATGCTTATTCATATCGTTTGATTTGCTTTTAATAGTTGAATACATGGCTACCCGTTACGGTATTTACCTCCTCCAAGGCCAGTAACACTTCTTTTTGAGTTTGGTAAAGTTGCAAGCAGGTTGTTTTGTAGGTCTCATAATAATCGATAAACTCAAGGAGACTGATATTCCGTTTTTGGAAATTCAAGTTCACGCCTTCGATAATCAAGGCGAAATCCTTCTCCAATCCATAGTTCGAGGAACGATAAAGCTGAATCGCCTTTTCCAATCGGGCATAGCTGGTGAATAATTCATTCTCGGCCTGGCGGCGTGCGTATTCTTCCTTATGGGCCTTTTGAGCGACAGATATTTTCGCCGCCCGGATATTCCCTTGATTCCGGTTAAATATAGGAAGGGAGACGCTCAATCCGATCGCCCAATAATCATTGATAAAGTTACCGGCCTTATCATACGTACCCTTTACGCTCACTTCCGGGAAAGCGAGGGAACGTTGTAATCTCACGTCCGCCTCCGAAGCCTTGATGCTTACTTGCGCCAACTTAAGATCCGGACGTTCGTATAATAAAGAGGTCAATTCTGAGAAAGGGACGGAGTCCATATCGATCTGGTTCAACACAGACTCATCGAATATCGGCTCGAAGGTATCATTGCCGGATATTCCTAGTAAAAGCCGCATGTCTCCTTGAAGGGAGATTGCTTGATTGGCGATATCATTCCGCTCTTGCCGCAAGGAAAGCAATAGGGCCTCGATACGGGACTTCTCTAATAAAGAAACATTCCCTTTCTCATTCTGCTCCTTGAGAACCTCCAGCAGATGAGCCAAAGAATCGATCTCACGATCGTAAATGGATTGGGATTTCCGGGTGAAATAAAGCGTTACGAATTTCTCCTTCAACTCGCTCCGGAGGGTTCTTAATACTTCCTCGAATTGGTAAAGGGCCATTTCCTTATGGATCTTCTCCAAACGGACACGTTTGTTTCGCTGTCCGGCGATATAGATCAACTGTTCCACCTCTACGATCGTTTCCCCTTGTTTCCCGAAATCAAAGTAATGTCCGTTCAACCGGTTATAAACATTTTGCTCCAAAGAGACCACGGGATTCTCGAAAAGTTTGGCCTGTACTACTTGGGCCTCGGCTATATCGATATTATACCGTTCGGCTATCACTTCCAGATTGTGCTCAGAGAAACGTTGCTCGGACTCTTTCAAGGAGAGGGAGACAACAGAGGCTTTTGCCCCAGAGAAAAGAAGAGATAAAAAAAGTAAAAGAGTGACTTGTCTGTCCATTTGCGTTAAATTTTACGCAAAGGTAGAAGTCACTCTTTTATCGCTTATGAATATTTAGTTAGAATACTCTTAGGCCAAATTAGAAATTTATTAGAGAGATTTAAAGTATAATATCGTTTTCTTTAATCCTTCCTCCAAACAAACCGTAGGTTCCCACCCATCTAATTTCTCTTTGGCCAACGTAATATCGGGCTTACGTTGCTTGGGATCGTCTCCCGGCAACGGGCGGTATACGATCTTAGAGGAGGAGTTTGTCAAACGGATCACGATCTTGGCCAACTCGTTCATCGAGAACTCTCCCGGATTTCCGATATTTACCGGACCGATAAAATCATCCGAGGTATTCATCATACGAATCATCCCCTCGATCAAATCGTCTACATATTGGAAACTACGAGTTTGGTTTCCATCCCCATAAATCGTAATGTCCTTATTTTGTAATGCCTGTATAATGAAATTAGAGACGACACGGCCATCGTTCGTACTCATATTAGGCCCATACGTATTAAAGATGCGGATGATTTTAATGCGAACCTTGTTTTGGCGATGGTAATCCATAAATAAGGTCTCGGCGCAACGCTTGCCCTCGTCATAACAAGAGCGAGGCCCTATCAGGTTGACATTTCCCCAATAGCTTTCCGGCTGCGGGTGTATCATGGGATCTCCATACACCTCACTGGTAGATGCTTGTAATATCTTAGCGTTCACCCGTTTTGCCAGACCTAACATATTGACCGCTCCTAACACGGATGTCTTGATCGTCTGTATCGGATCTATTTGATAATAAACTGGAGATGCGGGACATGCCAAATTATAAATCTCATCGACCTCGGCTTGGAACGGTATAGAAACATCATGCCTGATCAACTCGAAATGTGGATTTTTCAGCAGAGGAATCACATTCTCCTTACTTCCCGTAAAATAGTTATCCAGACAAATTACTTCATTTCCTTCTTCTAAAAGACGGGCACATAAATGAGAACCGATAAAGCCGGCGCCCCCGGTGATAAGTATTTGCTTCATTATATTAAATTTATTTCGTGAATTTCACCCTATAAGGTGGATCCGGACGTAAATAATCTATATCCAGATAAGGAATCTTAGGATAGATCAAGTCCAGATAGCGGAGGTCTAAGGGGCCGGGAACGACTTCTATCCGTACCTTAGCGACACCTTTATCGATAAAATCCAATATCTCGGCGGCGCTCGCTGATACATCAATGATTCGTTTTCTATAACGAGGTCCACGATCCGTTACGCATACAATGGTACTTTTCATATTCTCCAAGTTCTTGACTCTTAAAAAAGTACCAAAAGGATACGTACGATGCGCGGCGACTAATTCTTCTTTATCATGAACCCTTCCACTGGATGATTTCCTGCCGTGGAAACGATGATGGTAATACGAAGCAAGTCCTTCCTCCTGTGCCCATATTCCTTCTCCACACTTAACTGCGGCAAATATAAGTAATATGTAGAACAAGCGGAAGGACATGTACCTTTTTTAATCAATTATTGAAGCATTTTTCCATTATATTCTCCGTTCAAAGTCCTTAGAAAAACAACGATTTTTTCAACTTCTACATCATTGATCTCCTTTCCGATCTGGAACTCATGCATGATACGGATCGCATCCTCTACAGAGGCTACCGTTCCGTCGTGCATGTACGGATAAGTCAGCATCACGTTACGAAGTGTCGGGGTTTTGAACTTATGACGATCGGATTCTTTCTTAGTCACGGCATAGCGTCCGTTATCACCGTCCGTCAACCCTGTATTCCGGTAATCGAAATAGCTGTTCTTGATACCCATGAACTCGTAAGATTGACCACCGACATTTACACCAACGTGGCAAGTAGCGCATTTATTGTCCTTGAATAGTTGATAGCCCTCTAATTCTTCCGCTGTAAGCGCGTTTTTATCTCCCATCAAGTATTTGTCGAAACGACTCGGCGTAAGCAAGGTCTTCTCAAACTCAGCGATAGCGTCCGTGATCGTAGATTGAGAATAACCTTCCGGATACACTTCCGTGAATTTCTTCGTGAAATCCTTATCTTGCGCTAAAGCCTCGCAAATCTGGTCGAATGAGGTACAACCCATTTCCACTGGGTTTAATGGAGGACCAGCCGCTTGCTCTTTTAGGTCTGCCGCACGTCCGTCCCAAAATTGAACGAAATTAAGCGCCGCATTATATACGGTCGGAGCGTTAACACCACCGAACTGTCCATTAATACCTTCCGAATATTGCTTACGGTCTACACCACCTGTGTTCAATCCGTGGCAAGTAGCGCAAGAGATCGTATTGTCCGCAGACAAACGAGTATCATGATACAGGGCAAAACCCAACTCTACCTTTGCCGGATCTGTAGGCAAGCTCTTCATTAGAGGCTGAAGAGGCTCATTCTTAAATTCTTCCGCTACGGTTTCGGTCGTGAAACGATCTTTACGGACATTCTTCGCCCATGAAATGATCACCGCTTTCTCATTGTCGTCAAGGCTGGTTCCCCAGTGCATCGGCATATGGGAATACTTAGCCGGGGGCATAGAGCCGCTTAGGGCCGTATTCTCCACCTTCGCCAAATCAACCTCTGAAACGGGCTGCCCGTTCTCCAAGGCTTCCACCATAGCAGTCAAGTCCACATAGTGAACGGCCTCCTTCATGTCTGCCTGTACTACGGGACCGATCAACGGTAAATTACCGTAAAATGGCAGAGGCGCATTTTCAGAGTGGCAGGCCAAACAGTCGTTTTCCCGCAGGATAGAGGCCACTTGCTTACCTTCATTGTCGGCAAATTTCTTGTATTCGGAAGAACCGCACGAGGTAACCGCAAAGGCTAAAGCGCAGAGTCCTACCGGTAATGCCGTCATTTTAGCATAAATTGTTTTACGCATAACTATATTTATTTAGATTTATTAAGTGCAAATATAGAACAATTCACTTACATGTACCCTAAAAGCCTTGGATTTCATTGATCAGTTTTATCTATGGGAAGATAAATAGAATCTATGCGGTGGGCTTCCATCCGCAGCATTGCGGCAAGCTCCTTCCTATAATGCCCAGTATGAGGTTCTAACAATGGGCAATATAAGGATGTTACAATGCCCATTATAAGCAGCTAACAATCGCAGTTATAAGCAGCCGCCAATCGCTATGTGGATAATCCGATTTTTTTATATAGCTTTGTCTCATTATGTATAATCAATAAATTATAAGGCAAAGATGTTTAAGAACAAAGTTGTATGGATTATCATCGCTATCGTAGCGATATTATTCTTTTGGGTGAAAGGCGTGTATAATAATATGGTAACTCAAGACGAAGGCGTGAAAAACGCATGGAGCCAAGTTGAGAACCAATATCAACGCCGTATGGATTTGATCCCGAATCTGGTAAATACGGTAAAAGGATACGCCGCGCATGAGAAAGAGACTTTAGAAGGTGTGGTCAACGCTCGTGCCGAGGCGACGAAGACTACGATTGATCCTTCTAACCTTACTGAGGAATCCTTGAAGAAATTCCAGTCCGCACAGGGTGAGTTAGGAAATGCCCTCTCCCGTTTGATGCTTGTTTTAGAGCGTTATCCAGACTTAAAAGCGAATCAAAACTTTATGGAGCTTCAAGCGCAATTGGAAGGGACCGAAAATCGTATCTCAGTAGAGCGTAAACGTTTTAATGAGGTAGCTCAGTCTTATAATACCTATATTCGCCAATTCCCGAACAATATTTTGTCCGGAATGTTCGGCTTCCAATCGAAAGCTTATTTCGCCGCTGAATCCGGTGCGGAAAAGGCTCCTAAGGTAGAATTCTAATAGCCATTCGCTGAATGAGTGAGATAAAGAATATAAGATCTAGGCGCAAGTGTCCGGTAAGCCTTTTATGGATCAGTTTATTGCTGGTTGGTTTTGCCTCTTCTATTTTCGCGGCAAAGGATTATTCGATCGAGACCATTCCGAACGTACGTCTTTCCAACCGGTTGAACCATGTCAGTAATCCGGATGGTATCATTACCCCGGATGACGCGGCACGTATCAATCAATTATTAAATGTAGTGGAAGATAGTCTCGGTATCGAGGTAGCTGTCGTTGCCGTGAATAGCATCGGGGATCAGGATGCCCGGATGTTCGCCACAGATCTATTTAAGCATTGGGGCTTGGGGCAGAAGAGCAAGGATAATGGTTTATTGATCCAGTTGGTGACGGAACCTTCCCAACGTTCGGTCGTTTTCGAGACGGGATATGGCATCGAGGGTGTCTTACCCGATGCGATTTGCTACCGGCTCCAGCAGCGGTATATGATGCCCGATCTAAAGGCCGGGGATTATAGCGCCGGCATGTTGAAAGGAGTCATGGCGGTTACCAAGTATTTAATGTCCAGCGACTATGAACGGGCAGGCATGACTGGCAACCGTTCTTCTTCCTCGTCCGATGATGATTTTATGTGGATATTCGTGGTGGGGATTATCGGGATGATCGGTTTCTCGGCGTTTATCGCATACTTAAAGTATCGTCCGAAGGCATGCCCCCGTTGTGGAAAGAAAACCTTTGTGTATATGGGGCAGCAGGTGATCCGGGAAGCGACTCGTTTTTCGGAAGGTCTGGCCGAAGATGTATATCGCTGTAAGAGTTGCGGGTATACAGAGAAAAAAAATCGTACTATCGACCGCATACACCGAGGAGGAGGTGGCCCTATTATTATGGGGGGCGGTGGTGGTTTCGGAGGTTTTAGCGGAGGCGGCGGTGGCGGCTCTTGGGGAGGTGGAAGCTCCGGGGGTGGCGGTTCGATCAGTCGTTTCTGAAAATACGATTATTCGCATTATTTTATACAAGCGGTCACGTAAAACCTTATGTGACCGCTTGTGTTTTCGTATCTTATTGCTCTTTCAGATAGTAGTCGGAAAGTATATCCCGTACCTTCTCGGGAGTAACCCTTCCATAGACCTTCCCGCCGATCATGACCACCGGAGCCAATCCGCAAGCACCGACACAGCGTAAGCAATCCAAGGAGAACAAACCGTCCGGTGTAGTCTCTCCTACCTTTATTTCCAATTGACGTTGCATTTCTTCCAGAACATTTTCCGCGCCACGCACGTAACAGGCCGTTCCCAGACAAACCGAGATGGGGTATTTCCCCTTGGGGGTCATCGTAAAGAATGAGTAAAAAGTAACTACGCCATATACCCTTGAGACCGGGATATTCAATTCGGCGGCGATAACCTGTTGGACTTCCGGTGGTAAATATCCGAACAAGCCTTGGGCGGCGTGCAAGATATTGATCAACTCCCCGGGATCGTTGTTGCGTTCAGCGCATATCGCATGTAGCTCCGCTACTTTTGTTTTAGGCAAATGTATCTCATTCATGGCTTATTTACTTTTTTCAGTTTCTATATACATACCGATTACTTCCTTACGATCTATGTAATGGGTATGCAGTAATTTGTGGGCTTTCGGTCCGCAAGGCTCTCCCAAATACTCGCTGTATAATTGCTGGATATACGGATTCTCATGGCTCTTGCGAAGCGGTTTGTTAGCGTCTTCCCGGTAAAGAGCGGCAGCACGCCGGCGAAGTACCTCCATACGGCCTCGGTGGAACGGTTGTCCGCCACCGCCGATACAGCCTCCCGGACAAGCCATCACCTCGATCGCATGATAAGGAGAGGTACCGTTCTTCACCTCCTCGATCAATTTGCGGGCATTCCCCAGACCATGAGCGATACCGATCTTTACCGGAGTCCCATTAAAATCGATCGTAGCGCTACGAATACCTTCCAGCCCGCGTAACTCCTCGAAATCCACTTTATCCAGATTTTTCTTCGTATATAATTCATAAGCTGTACGGCAAGCGGCCTCGATAACACCGCCGGTAGTACCGAAAATCACGCTCGCTCCGGTAGATTCACCCAACGGGCGATCGAACTCACCATCCGGCAGTTCATTGAAATCTATATTTGCATAACGGATTAAACGGGCTAACTCACGGGTATAGATCGAATAATCTACATCGGGATTACCTTCCACGCTAAACTCCGGGCGGCTAGCCTCATACTTCTTCGCCAAACAAGGCATGATAGATACGACTACCAAATCCTTACGGTCCACTCCCAACTTCTCGGCGAAATAACTCTTGGCGATCGCTCCGAACATTTGCTGCGGGCTCTTGGCTGTAGATAAATTATCCCGTAACTCGGGGAAATGTTGTTCCACAAAGCTAACCCAACCCGGACAACAGCTCGTCATTAACGGTATTTTCACCTCTTTGTCTCCATTTAGGTAACTACCTAGGCGATGTAATAATTCCGTTCCCTCTTCCATAATGGTCAAGTCGGCGGCAAAGTCCGTATCGAATACATAATCAAAACCCAATTGACGCAAAGCTGAAACCATCTTGCCTGTAACCAATGTACCCGGCTCATACCCGAAATCACGTCCCAACGCTGTGCGAACCGCCGGCGCTGTCTGGGCGATAACAATTTTAGTAGGATCGGCCAAAGCGTCCAAGACCGGCTGTTGCGTATTACGTCCGCTAAGCGCGTTTACAGGACAGACGGATACGCATTGTCCACAATAAGAACAGGTACTTCCGGCCATATCCCGTTCGAAAGCTGTCGATACGGCCGCGTTAAATCCACGGTTCACGGCAGTCAAGGCGCCAACCGTCTGTATCGTATTGCACATGGTCTCACAACGGCGGCACATGATGCATTTGTTCATGTTCCGGACAATAGAAGGGGAACGATCTATCGTAAATGTAGACATTTCTCCCTTATACCGGATCTCGCGGATTCCTAGGTCGTGCGCGATCTTTTGTAACTCGCAATGTCCGTTGCTACTACATGTCAGGCATTCCGCCGGATGATTCGAGAGGATCAGCTCCATCACCGTCCTGCGGGCATTCATTACCCGAGGGGTATGTGTCCGTACGACCATACCTTCCGTACATTCCATTTTACAGGATGGGGCTAAATTTCTACGTCCCTCGATCTCTACGACACAAATACGGCAAGCTCCCGGATTATTCTCATAATGCAAATCCTCCAGTTTCATATAACAGAGTGTCGGGATATGGATACCTACACTTTTTGCCGCATCTAAAATGGTGGTTCCTCTCGGCACTTCCACCTCTTTATTATCTATGATTAATTTAATTGTTTCCATGATTGTAAATGAATTTAGTGGACATAAATCGCTCCGAACTTACACTTCTCCATACAGGTACCGCAACGGATACAAGCTTGCGGATCGATAATATGAGGAATTTTCCGTCCACCTGTAATTGCGTGCACCGGACAAACACGGGCACAGAGCGTACATCCTTTACATTTCTCCGGATTGATGAAATATTGAGTAAGTTCCCGGCATTGATGAGACGGACAACGATGCTCCCGGACATGCGCCAGATATTCATCGTAGAAATTATCCATCGTAGATAAAACCGGATTCGGGGAAGTCTGTCCCAAGCCGCATAAAGCGGTATCCTTAATCACCATCGCCAGATTCCTTAGACGGGTCAAATCCTCTTCGGTTCCGTTTCCACTCGTAATTTTCTGCAATATCTCATGTAAGCGTTTATTACCGATACGGCACGGTGCGCATTTACCGCAAGATTCCTCGACCGTAAAGTCCAGATAGAACTTAGCCATGGCTACCATACAATCATCCTCGTCCATGACGATCATACCTCCGGAACCCATCATGGAACCAGCGGCAAGCAAATTATCATAATCGATAGGAAGATCAAGATGCTTTTCTGTCAAGCAACCTCCTGACGGGCCACCGGTTTGCACAGCCTTAAACTTCTTTCCATCCTTGATACCTCCCCCAATTCCAAAGATAACCTCACGCAAAGTCGTACCCATAGGAACCTCGATCAGACCTACATTGTTTACCTTTCCAGCCAAGGCGAACACCTTTGTTCCTTTGCTTTTCTCCGTTCCGATACTACTGAACCATTTAGCGCCTCTTAACAAGATCACCGGGATATTCGCATAAGTCTCTACGTTATTTACATTGGTCGGACAACCTTTATACCCGTGTTCACTAGGGAACGGTGGCTTTACGGTAGCCTCGCCTCGCAAACCTTCCATACTGTGGATCAAAGCGGTCTCCTCTCCACAAACAAAAGCTCCGGCACCGTACCGGATCTCGATATCGAATGAGAAATCAGTCCCAAATATATTCTCGCCCAGCAATCCATATTCTTTCGCTTGCCGTATGGCTATTTTCAAACGTTCCACGGCTAGCGGATATTCGGCACGGATATATACCAAACCTTTGCTAGCTCCCGTACAATATCCATTAATCGCCATAGCCTCCACAATCGAATGCGGGTCGCCCTCCAATATGGAGCGATCCATAAAAGCGCCCGGGTCGCCCTCGTCCGCATTACAAACCACGTATTTTTGAGGCGCTTGTACCTTACGGGTAATCTGCCATTTCAAGCCTGTGGGGAAACCACCACCGCCACGACCTCGTAAGCCGCTATCCATGATTTCCTTGATTACTTCCTCGGGAGTCATTTCCACAAGGGCTTTTCCCAACGCTACATAGCCGTCACGAGCGATATACTCATCGATATTCTCCGGGTTGATAAAGCCACAATTTCGAAGGGCGATTCGTAGCTGTTTCTTATAGAATCCGATATGCTTGGAGTCCGGAACCAGCTCACGGTTCTCTGGATTCATATAAAGTAACCGTTCCACTTTACGGCCTTTTACCAAATGCTCCCGTACGATCTCGTCCGTATCCGATGGTTGAACTTGTACGTAAAAAGTGTTATCGGGGATCATCTTAACCACCGGACCCTTCTCGCAGAAACCGAAGCATCCAGTACGGATCACTTGTGTATCCTCTAATCCGTATTGCTCGACGGCGGCTCTCAGATTCTCGATGATCTGCTCGCTTTGTGATGCACGGCAACCTGTGCCACCGCACACCAATATATAATTCGTGTATTGTGCCATTTATGTAAGATATTAAATTTCTTATTCGGGTTTTACGGTGGTGTAAGTTACAGGAATGATGCCGTCTACCAAGATACCCTTACGGATATACTTGTCTATGATCTCTTCTACTTTTGCCTTATCGACATAACCGAATACCAACGGCTCCTGACCCGGAAGCTTGATTTCGATAGTCGGTTCCGCATAACAATAGCCCATGCATCCGGTTTGAGTTACCAACGCATCGATTCTCTGCCGGTCTAAAACCTCGATAAAATAACTCATTATCTCCTTGGCTCCGGCAGCTATACCGCAAGTGGCCATAGAAACCTTAATTTGTACGAGCTGATCAGGGGTATTGCTTTTTTCACGCAGATCCAAAGACGCACGAAGAGATTCACGCATTTTCTTGAGATCATCTAATGTCTTTACTTTGTTCATGGTCATATTCTATTATTTAAGGAAAACACCGTAATGTCATTTGCACAAACATACGGAATCTCTTTCAAATAATATCATATTTCCGTGAATTTTTCTTCGACACGTGATTGAGATATCTTGGAATTGGGAGGTACACTATGGGTGAGCCAGATGTTACCCCCGATAATAGATCCTCGGCCAATAGTGATCCGTCCTAATATCGATGCGTTGGAATAAATGGTCACATAATCCTCGATGATCGGGTGACGGGGCAAATCTATCGGAAGTCCTTCCTCGTCCAGCGTAAAACTCTTGGCTCCTAACGTCACACCTTGATAAAGGCGGACATGGTTTCCGATAATGGCGGTTTGTCCCACGACAATACCCGTTCCATGATCGATACTGAAATATTCTCCGATCTGCGCCCCGGGATGAATGTCGATCCCGGTTTGCGAGTGTGCCATTTCCGTAATGATACGCGGGAGTACCGGTACGCCTAGCTCGAATAATTCATGAGCGACCCGTTGATGTAAAAGCGCGTAGACCGCCGGATAACAGAATATAATCTCACTCACGCTCTTGGCTGCCGGATCACCATCCAAGATGGCCTTTACATCGGTGGACAGTAAATATTTGATATGAGGAATCCGGTTAATAAAAGCGATCGAGATCTCGGAAGCCCGGTCCTTGGAATCACAACAACGCTCTACCTCAAAACAAAGTCCATTATATATTTGCTCTTGTAAGAGATCATAGATCTTTTCCAAATAGACTCCCGTATAATATTGGATAGAGCCTAATTGAGCCTCTTGTTCCGTACCAAAGAATCCGGGGAAGATAACCGTACGTAATAGGCGCATGATCTCATGCAACGTAGCGACTGAAGGCGATGGCTTCTGATGCAACGGGATATATTTGTATTCCGGTAGATCAGGAGCCGACAGCCGTTCTACGTTCTTCTGTATCTGTTCTAAAATCGCTGTTCTATTCATCTTTAATTATCCCAAGTAGGATCGTAACTGATTAATGAGTTAGAGGCATTGCCCAAACCGATATAGATATAATTATCCAAGACATACATGCAATGTACAGACCTGTTAGCCGCTGGTAACTGGGATTTCTGGCTCCAGTTCTGAGAGTCCGGATCATAGCGCCAAATATAACCGTCCCCGTCTACGCCATATACATAATTACCATAAGCGATAGCACATAAAAGCATCCTTCCGGGGAACGAAGCCTCCTTTTCCCAAGCTACAGCGTTCTTGTCTGTAGACCAAAACTGTGTCGTATATTCCAAAGAAGGATCCGCTTTATTAATAATCCCCAGTCCGGCATATATACGGTCACCAATTACAACGGATATTCCGCCGTATTGTTTAATCGGGAAATTAGATTTCTTGCTCCAAACGAAAGCGCTCGGTTCATAAGTCCAGACTTCATCGATTAGTTCGTTACCTCTACGTCCACCTATGAGGAACGCTTGATCTTCCATTCTGCAACATGCCGCCCGATACATACCTTTAGGCCGTTGCTGGTCTGTTTGTACGGCGCTCCAAGAATTATCGGATGTGGAGTATACATATAAACTGTCACATATCTTTCCCGTGTTATCCAAACCACCAAAAGTCCATAGGCCAAATCCGATGCTGAAACATGCTTGGCCCGATAATTTCTCAGGCTGAGACCTTAAGGGCAACCATTCTTTCTTAGAGGTCATATATCCCCAAAACTCATCGGTGTATTCCCTACCCGTGTCACCGCCTAACAAGAATCCCGTGCTATTAGCCAAGGTACAGAAAGAGGTAGATCCCGGTATCCGGAAAGCTCCCTCAAACCTTGCCCCTGCTCCAAATATATCCGGAGTTTGGAAGCGAACTTCCTCTCCGTAAGCGATACCATTCTTATTTTTAGCGTAAGCCCTTAAATAATAGCTCGTGCCTCCTCTCAATTCCTTTATCGTACCCGTAAACGCTTGTGTACCGGAAGAAAGAGCTACCGCTCCTTCACAATTACCAAAGGCCGGACTAGGACTAGTTCCCCAACATACACCAGCCTCTGTAACCGGTGAGGCACCTTCGGCTAAGACCTCTCCTCCTACCCATGCGGTACCGTTTTTAATAGTAGACACCTCCTTCGTATTGACTGTAGGCAACTCACTTTCCAGAATTGTATGGATACCTTCGCCTGCGCTATAGGTAGTACCTAAAGCGTTTGTCGCATAAGCACGTACGTAATACCCTTTCTGCTGTTGCATATCATAGATTTTCCCGGCAAATTCTCCGATACCCGCTCCGCAAATAATCGTATCCCCATTTTCTATTGTCGGCGATTTATCAGCACTAAAGCAGAAACCACATGCCGTGATCGGAGAATCTCCCTCGCTTATTATTTCCATGGAGAACTCCGCATAGGTAAACTCTGTCGCTATTTTCTTGAATTTGTTATCATCTAATACAGGACGACCATTCGTGGTCTTAAAGGTCTCGACTTTCGCCCCGTTATACTCACCATATTTACTTTTTGCGTAAGCTCTAACGTAATAGGTAGTTTCCGGTTTTAAATCGGAGATCGTACAATAGAACGAATCGGCTTCCATGTCTATACGAATCGTGGAGTCGGATGCTAAAGGCTCCGGATTCAGCATTAAGTAAATACCCCTTTCCTCGATTTCGGCTTCCCCTTGTTTGGTTATCATACCTCCACATTGAACGGAAGTAGACATCACGTTGACTGGCAATAAGGTCTTAACGCTTCCTAATCCATCTTTCGTCTTAAAAGGTAAAATCTCTCCATAAGCGGTATCTACCGCATTGATCGCATAGGCCCGGATATAGTAATCCAGATCATTGGTTAAGCCCTCGATCGTAGCCTCATATTTTACCTTACGCTTGGATACGGCTTTTTTATTTTTCTCTATCACAGTAAAGGTAGATTCCGTGCTCCAACAAAAACCGGCCTCTGTCACGGGAGCGCCGTTTTCTTGCAAGACCTCCCCCGATACTGTCACGGAACTAGCCGTGGACTTCAATATCTCGTCTGTCTTAACAGACGGTTTTTTAGCGTTTCGAATGCCACCATCTATATCCGGATCATTCACGCATCCGGCCATTAATAAAGCCGCAAATAGAATAGAGAAGAGTGAGTATATATGTTTCATAAATAATCAATATTAAAAGAATACACCTAAGCCAGCGTTTAGATCCAAGTACTTAAAATTAACCGTATTGCATCCAACGCTAATAAATACAGAGTTCGTTATTTTCATCATCAAGTCAACCTCGGCAGCGACCCCTTTGTATGAGGAATCAATATTCCGGCACCATACCTCTCGTGTACTATCGTAGTTTTCATAGGAATGGGTCGTGAACGAATGTAGTAAAGCTCTTTCACCATATCCCAAACCAACGGAGGCATATAACCACGGAAAGCATTTTACGATTAAACCGGCCGTTCCGGCTATACTATTTGTCTTCGAGGATTTACCTGTATTAAGCTCATAAGATTCCCCTTCCGAATTAGAGAACTTAATAATCTGCCCTTGGTTATTACATTCGTCCGTATAATTCATAAAAGACATATTCGTCTTGAAACGGACATACCAACCGAAGCGTTGCCCCATACCTCCTACCGTGATTCCATAAGGAGATTCGATCGAATACGAGTATCCCGCGAAAAACTCCATTCGTTTCTTAGGGGATACCGCTGCGGAATCTATCGGTTGGGCCTCGGGTTCCGCCGGCTTTAACAACATCTCTTGGTATTCTTTCCAATAGGTTGCTAGCTCCTCACTTTTAGGGGTTCCGATACCTTCCGAATAATAAATGATTAATTTAGAGATGGCATCCGGATCATCTTCCGTAGCTTTGACCGTCAGGCAGTTTAAACATTTATTCATCAAGCTACGCATGGAAGGCCGCATTCGCTCGTTGGAAAGCCAAATCGTAGTCAGCTGATCAATACTGTATGCGTCGCATTGCGATACGCCTTCCTCGTACCACATTTTAGCGTCACTATAATCAAGACGTTTCATCGCTTCATCTCCCTTACGGTTGTATTCCGTACGCTGTTGCGCCAGCAGTCCGAGGGGAAATACCGCACATATCATCAATATCCAAAGTCTTTTCATATAATAGGTAAATACATGTTTAGTTGTTCATAATATTACAATCAATAATAAGTAAGGCCTTCGCTAATCAATGATCCGTCAGAATTATAAATATCAAACAAATTGTCTTCCCGTTCGAATGCCCGGCCGTTATCCGCGATACCGACACTTAAGTATTTGCAAGGAATACGTTCCTCGGCTTTCGAATCGATCGCCCCGTATCTGTTATTTGACTTCTTACGTACGATCTTATATCGTCCGAAAGCCATTTTCTCCTCATACAGGGCCTTTTTGTCCGCTATACGTTTCTCCTCGGTTTTCTCATCGCAAGCGATGATCAACCGGACTACCTCTTCCGTAAGTTTCGTATCCTTTGCTTCCGACAAATCTTTCTTAGCTCCCGAATAATCAGCTTTGGCCATTTTTTCCTTACCGGAGGCGATTAACGAGTTATATTTCTCATTCATCTCATTTTCCGATGGCTGATCCGGGAGAACATTCTCTTCTATCGTATGCTCTGTTTCCATAGGTCGTTTCTCTTCCACTTTAGGCTCTTGTTTCTCCGCTTCCTTTATCTCAGAGATAGGAGGTTCCGTATGTAAAACTGGGTGATCTGGCATTTCTACTTCTTTTGAGACATTGCTATCCGGCTCCACAGCTGAAGGTAAATCAATACTCTCGACAACCTCTTTTGTGGGCCTATTGCTATGCACTAAAAGAGCCGTAGCGGATCCTACAACGACAAATATAGCGATTCCGATAGGAATTATTTTCTTTCTGGAATTATTCTTTTCTGTTATTGGCTCCACGGTAGGTGGATTAGCCACATTGACAACAGTCTCTTCATCATCCGATCCTACTAATTTAGAATCTACAGGTGATGAATAAACCACCGTTGTTTCCTCATTCACAATCTCGAGAGATGGACTTGGGACAACCTGAACTTCCTTTTCCGCTTGAGAAAAATCCAAAGACGCCAACATCTCGCCCACCGTCTCAAAGCGATCCGCAGGAATGATTTGCATCGCTTTTATGATAACAGCCTCTGTTTTCGGGCTGATCGCCGCATTGATTTCAGAGGGGTTTCGCAAAGGACGTGCGGCACGTAGTATAGATTCTGTAGGGATTGTTCCCGTTAACAGATTATACATCGTGGCTCCCAAGGAATAAATATCCGGACGGGGCGAGAACACTTGTGTTCCTTCGTTATCGTATTGCTCTATGGATGCGAATCCTTTAGAAAGGGTTAACATCGTAGTGCTGGTCTCTTCCTGCTCGATATCGTAACGTTTGCTGACTCCGAAATCGATCAAGCGGGCGTTCCCGTTCTTATCGATCAAGATATTGCTAGGCTTGATATCCAGATGCAAGATACTCTTATCATGAACGAATTGTAACGCCTCGCCAATTTGCCGTACATATTTAAGGACCGTAGCTTCGGGCAATATCCCGTTTTTCTCAAGCATATATTTTAGCGAGAAGCCGGAAATATACTCCATGGCAATATAAGCCGTATTGTTTTCCTCGAAAACCTCCAACACGTTTACTATATAGGGATGGTGAACTTCCGATAGGATCTTTGCCTCTTTGATCAGTTTTTCCTTGAACTTGTTAAATAAGACCTTTCCCGTCTCCGAATGTACTTTTACGGCTTGAGAACCGGGTTCTCTATAACAATAATCCTTGAAGAAATATTCCTTGACACAGATAGGGACCTCCGTCTTTACGGTACCTAAAGATCCTTTAACTTCTGTGTACCAAACTCCTCTGTAGGTTATGCCAAAACCACCTTGACCAACCACATGAGTAAGTCTGTATTTTCCGTTTTGAAGAAGATGTCCGTCTGGCAGATTCATAACCTTGAATAATTCCATTTAATCTGCCAAAAGTACGTTATTTATATAAAAGAATAAAGAAAAGAGAGAATATTTTGCTTAAAACCCATGCTATCTTCCACTTTTTGAATAGGTATGATATAAAAAGAAAAGTTATCCCGGGTCTTGCCGTCACAGGCTTCCATGAGGGCGTCCTTTATTTCCGGAACAGATAAACGACCATTAAATATCTCTGCGATCTTTTCATTCTTCAGTCTTTCAAGAACCCCGTCCGTACAAAGAAAGAGGAAATCGTCGGGTTGAATATCGTTCAAGGTAATAATGTCCGCTTCTGTTGGAGTATGAGTGCCTTGTATAGCCCGGATAATCACATTCCGCTGGGGGTGGGTTAACGCTTCTTCCGGAGTGATCTTACCTAATTTAACCAATGAATTTACCAATGAATGATCTTCTGTTTGATATAAAATCTCCCCCTTCCTCAGATGATAGATCCGGCTATCTCCGATATGAGCCAATACGATTCCGGAAGAAGCGATATAGGCCATGGTGAGCGTAGTAGCCATACCCATCGCTTCCGGATGCTCTTGAACATAGGAGTCGAAACAGACTTCCGCATAATGTACGGCTTTATGGATAAACTCAGGCGTGGGATCATCCTTTAGGAACGTAGAAAAGAAAGTTTGTATGGACTCGCAAGCTAATGAGCTGGCTACCTCCCCTTTCTCGGCTCCACCCACACCATCGCAAACCATAAACAATTTTTGGTCAAGGGTCACTTGTTCGGGAAGCGGGTAAATGGAATCCTCGTTATTCGATCTGCCTCCTTTTTCCGTAATAGCACATGGCTTACCGATCGTTATAATCATAACAAATGAGTTTTATTCATTAAAACGTAAGACGGTGCGACCAATAATAATCTCGTCATTATCATTGAGCACGACCACCTCGCCATTCTCTAGGTAACTGTTATTATATAACGTATGGTTTTTACTATTATTGTCGGTAAGGAAATGTTTATATCCACCTTTTGAATCTTTTTTCACCTCAATGCAAATATGCTCGCGACTCATCGTGCGATCAGCCGTGATAATTGGCATCGTAGCTTGTGAGGCGTTCGACTTCCGGCCAATGACAACCTTCCCTTCGTGAAGAGGAAACGCTTGTTCAGGTGTATCGCCGTCTGGAAGAACCGTCAGTCTGCCGATTCCAGTCTTGACAGGTGTCACTAAAATCGTATCGGAATCGACTTCCTGATGATTACTTTTCTCGGATAATAAGGACAAAGGAATAGGCTCTTTGCATTTCGGACACTTAAAGGAGGTAATGCCGAGGGGAATCTTCCCCTCGTCTACCTTTAATCCTACATGGCAATGTGGACATTTAACCGCGATCATACGATAAACGAAATATCTGCGCCATCCATATCCGTAGAGTACAGATCCATCATATCTGTATCGGAAAGCATAACCGTATCGTCCGCCAAGGTTATAAAGTCTGAATGATCGAAAGACTCGATGCTACTATCGTCTATAACTATGGCATCGCCTAGGTCGACACCTCCTCCTTCCACGTCTATTATGACAGCATCCGCTGGCATGACGTCATTGCCGTCTAAAGTTACGAATGTATATTCCTCTTCTTGCATAACCTTTGTTCCTAATATATTAATATTTCGAAAACAAAAGTACAAAAAGCAATGGATTAATAAACTTGTTATTCTCTCTTATAATCAAACATTTGGGTTTCATGTACAAAAGAGGCTGTTTTACTATACGAAAAGAAAAGGCTCATTCTCTCACCCATTTGGCCTTACAGGAAGAAACTGGGCATTGCTTTCGGTTTTTCAATGATTCCCAAGGGATCTCACCTAAGAATGTCCCACATTTCGGACAAACATAGTCTATCTTAAATTGATTGGCGATATCCTGCAATTGCTGGGGAATCTTGGCCGACTGCTTGGCTCCTAGATAGATTCCTACCGTAGGGGCACAAATCGTTATCAGGAGGCTGATGCCGAATAGTTCCGGGCTACCTTTCCCTAAGAAGCCTATCACGACCCCCACTATTCCGGGCAAAGCAAATGGTAAGGATTGAAATAATCTGGTCTTAAACTGATTAGAGGATTGAATCTTAACTTTTGCTTGAATATAATCATCGTAGACTTTTTTCAATGCGGCAAATTCATCGCTATAATCATTATTGTATTTAAGCACCTCGGAAAGATTTAAGACATAGCTATCCCCCAAGCGAATATGATCCGTAGGAGTAACACGTTTCTTTACGATCTGGGCTCCATTCACGAACGTACCGTTAGTAGATCCCGTATCCTCCAATAATAAGTTGCCACCATCCTCACGTATCAGACGGGCATGATGGCGGCTTACATGAGGATCGTTTGCAATAAAATCGTTGTCTTTTGCTTTTCCTATCTTTATAATCATAGTCTTATTCCTTTTCCTCTTCCTCTTGAGGCTTTCCCATCTCCTTCTCAAGATTATCTTTCAGCACTTTCAACGGATCCTTGGATATTACCAACTCTTTAGGCTTACCCTCTTCCGTCAATAATAATAAACGCTGCTTAGGGAGATTTATTTGTAAGATATGATTTTTATTTATGATATGACTTTTTCCGACACGCATTAATATCTTGTTACAACCAGCGACCTGCTTCTCTAAGATCTCTTCTATTTTTCCGATATTTATAGCGAAGGTAAATTGGATGCCATTTGACAACAATAGTTTCGTATAGTTCCTGTCTGCTTCAAAATAAAGGATCTGACCAATCTTAATGCGCAACAACTCATCCCTTGTTTTTATAATTAAATACCGCTCCATACGTAGAAATTGTTTTTTCGTTTCTCTTTCAAAAACAAATATACGGTATTTTCTTTATTTAATAGGTATCTTTTGGGGGAAAGATTGGTAAAGTGCACCAAAAACAAGAGCCTTTTCCCTGCTCAGAAGAGACACCGATACGCCCTCCCAGCCTTTCAATTATATTTTGGCAGATAGAAAGTCCAAGCCCTATGCCTTGCTTTTGGTTTCGTCCTTTATAAAAACGATCGAACACATGAAGTTTTATTTCCTCCGACATTCCTTCCCCCGTATCGGTCACGGATAAAAGAACCTCGTTCTCCATGGCTTGATATGACAAGATGATGCTACCTATAGAGGTGTACTTAATTGCGTTTGTTATAAAATTGCCAAGAACTTGTTTCAAACGGATACGGTCGGAGCGTAATAAAAAGGAATCCAAAGATTCCGGATAGGTCAAAGCTACCCCTCTCGGTACTTTGATCTGGAAAGAAGCTACCGTTTCTACAATAAGTTGTCTTAGATCAAATTCCATGAAATCAAAGGTCATGGTACCAGACTCGAGCTTAGCCAGATCCAATACATCATTAACGATACCCAATAATAACTCATTATTGGTCTGAATAAGATTAATATACTCTTGTCTTAGCTCACCATCCTCTTCATCCCCTAAAAGAGAAGAGAATCCGACAATAGCGTTTAATGGCATGCGGATCTCATGGCTGATGTTTGCCAAAAAGGAGGATTTCAAACGCTCTGATTTCTCGGCCTTCAGCATTCGTTCTTCCATCGCTTTCAGTTCAGATATATCATAATTCATCAGTAATAGGATGGGGCTTGATTTCTCCAGACCCGCCTCCATTATATCCAGACGAACCCATTTCCATCCCTCGCCATCCCTGACCCGGACTTCCCCTTGATCATGATCAGTTTCTCCATGGACAAGTCGGCTCAAGGAAGTTTTCAAGCATTCACGGTCTTCTGGCTTGACATTGGAATATATGCCTACTATCTGGCTCAATGGAGTTCCCGGAACTTCACCCATATTCAGATACCATTGTTCCATCGCCACTCCTTCCCCAGTGGACAAATCATACTTTGCGCAGCCGATCTTGGCACGATGACTTATCTGAGGAAAAAAAGGCTCGAACTCTATGCCTAATGTCGTTTTCATATATATCCGTTCTCATTATATTTATGCAAAAAGAGGGTTTAGCCATAAAAAACGAATGAATTAATCGTTCGTTTTAATTAGTCGTTTATATCGATTATTTTATAGGGAACATATAGGTTTAGTAAAATACCCCAAAAACCGCATCAAAATTATATTCTAAAGTCTTTTTGACTTTCATAAGTAAATGTTTTTTGCGATATTTGCAAACGACTAATTAAAACGAACGATTAAACTAGTCGTTTTGTTGCCTTCCCCTCCACTTCAATATCCTGATATATAAGATTATACCATATGACTATAAAAAAATAGAGGGTAGATTGATCACTCAATCCACCCTCCTGTCTATCGTGTGCTTAAACTATTAAAAATCAACCCCTTGATTAGTCTTCTAGAGCCGCTTGCGCCGCCGCGATACGAGCGATGGGCACTCTAAAAGGTGAACATGATACGTAATTCAAGCCAACTTTATGGCAGAACTTAACGGAAGAAGGCTCACCACCATGCTCGCCGCAAATACCACATTTCAAATCCGGACGGATGGCACGACCTTTCTCAGTTGCCATACGAACCAGCTGTCCTACACCATTTTGGTCTAGTACTTGGAACGGATCGACCTTCAAAATCTTCTTCTCTAAGTAAACCGGTAAGAAGGAAGCGATATCGTCACGAGAGTAACCAAATGTCATCTGAGTCAAGTCATTCGTTCCGAATGAGAAGAATTCAGCGCTGGAAGCGATACGATCCGCTGTCAATGCCGCACGAGGAATCTCGATCATCGTACCTACCTTGAATTCGATACGATCGCCAACTTCCTTGAATAGCTCTTCGGCCGCGGTACGGATCACCTTCTCTTGTTCCTTGAATTCATATAAGATACCTGTTAATGGTACCATGATTTCCGGTTTAGCCTCAATACCTTCTTTCTTCAAATCCAAAGCGGCACCTAAAATGGCCCGAGTCTGCATTTCCGTAATTTCCGGATATGTATTACCTAGACGGCAACCACGGTGACCCAACATCGGGTTATGCTCGCAAAGAGATTCCACACGTTTTTGGATCTCCTTAACGGACACGCCCATAGTCTCAGCCATTTCCTCTTGACCTTTCAAATCGTGAGGAACGAACTCATGCAAAGGAGGATCGAGCAAACGAACGGTAACAGGACATCCGGCCATAGCCTTGAAGATACCCTTAAAGTCCTCTTTCTGATAAGGAAGGATCTTCGCCAACGCTTTCTTACGACCTTCAGCGTCCTCGGCCAAGATCATCTCACGCATAGCTTTGATCTTCTCACCCTCGAAGAACATATGCTCCGTACGGCAAAGGCCAATACCAACGGCACCGAAGCTACGAGCGATCGAAGCGTCGTGAGGCGTATCAGCGTTTGTACGAACTTGCAATTTTGTATATTTATCGGCTAAAGCCATTAACTCCTCGAAATCACCCGATAACTCAGCGGCTTTTGTCTCAACCTGCCCGACATAGACTTCTCCGGTCGTACCATTGATAGAGATATAATCACCTTCTTTCAAAGTCACGCCATCAACGTCTACAGTCTTATTCTTATAATCGATGTTCAAGGCACCAGCACCGGATACGCAGCACTTCCCCATACCACGAGCTACAACAGCGGCATGAGATGTCATACCTCCACGAGCGGTAAGGATACCTTCGGCGACAGCCATACCGGCCAAGTCTTCCGGAGAAGTCTCGATACGGACCATGACAACCTTTTTGCCATCGGCATGCCATTTAGCGGCATCATCAGCGAAGAATACGATCTGTCCGGTAGCGGCACCCGGTGAAGCCGGCAAACCTTTTACCCACACTTTCGCCAGTTTCTCGGCTTTTTTATCGAATACAGGGTGAAGCAACTCATCTAATTTATTCGGCTCGATACGGTTCAACGCTGTTTTCTCATCAATCATACCTTGATGCAATAAGTCGATAGCGATTTTCACCATAGCGGCACCGGTACGTTTACCGTTACGGGTTTGCAAGAACCAAAGTTTACCCTCTTGTACGGTAAATTCCATATCTTGCATATCCCGATAATGATCTTCCAATTTCTCTTGGATAGCGTCTAATTGCTTATAGATTTCCGGCATGGCTTCTTCCATGGACGGATATTTAGCGATACGTTCTTCTTCTGAGATTCCGGCACGTTCAGCCCAACGTTGTGAACCGATCTTCGTAATCTGTTGCGGGGTACGGATACCTGCTACAACATCCTCACCTTGAGCGTTAATCAAGTACTCGCCATTGAACAAGTCCTCACCATTACCCGCGTCACGAGAGAAACAAACGCCTGTAGCGGAAGTATCGCCCATATTACCGAATACCATGGCTTGTACGCTAACCGCCGTTCCCCACTCGTCTGGAATACCTTCCATCTTACGATACAGGATAGCACGCTCATTCATCCAGCTATTGAACACGGCACAGATAGCGCCCCACAATTGCTCATAAGCGCAAGTCGGGAAATCCTGTCCGGTCTGGGCCTTAACGGCTGCCTTAAATTTAGAGACCAATGTTTTCAAATCTTCAACGTCAAGCTCGTTATCTAACTTAACGCCTTTCGCTTTCTTTACTTCCTCGATGATCGCCTCAAACGGATCGATATCCTCTTTGCTTGTCGGTTTCATGCCTAATACGACATCTCCGTACATTTGAACGAAACGACGATAGGAATCCCAAGCGAAACGAGCGTTGCCCGTCTTACGAGACAATCCTTCCACTACCTCGTCGTTCAAGCCAAGGTTCAATATCGTATCCATCATACCCGGCATGGACGCACGGGCACCGGAGCGAACTGAAACTAACAGAGGATTGGCAACATCACCGAACTTAGAGTTCATTAACGTTTCGATATTAGCGATCGCCTTCTCAACATCCGCTTTCAGCAACTCTACGACTTTATCTTTGCCTAACTCGTAATACTCTATACAAACTTCTGTTGTAATCGTGAATCCCGGAGGAACCGGTACACCAATCAGATTCATCTCGGCAAGGTTAGCGCCTTTACCACCCAGCAGATTTCTCATATCTGCCTTACCTTCGGCTTTTCCATTTCCGAACGTGTAAACTCTTTTTCTTTCCATATTCGACAGTATTGAATTTAGATTCTAGTTTTGTTGATTTCAACTGTTATATTGCTATCTCAACTTTGCAATGCTGCAAATATATGCTATTTCTACTTTGCAAGCACGAATAGCGTTAAAGATTTTTACATGTTTTACAACTATTCTTTACCATTTATATCCAGCAAATGCTTACATTTGCGTGCGGAAGTTTGTTGACGCTTCCATTTCCCATCGGATTTCCCGCCTATCTCTTTGCCCCTTACATATAATATATGATCTTTTTCTTTTATTTGTGTCTTATGCTGATATAGGTAGACACATTCAATAACAATAAAATGTGTAATTATTATGCGCAAAAAACATGAGCATTACAGCGAAGAAGAGAAATTGCATCTTCTTCATTCTTATTATCAATC
>NZ_JAMOKU010000033.1:0-62566 GCF_023656845.1 Parabacteroides sp. Y3-G-102
GATTGATAATAAGAATGAAGAAGATGCAATTTCTCTTCTTCGCTGTAATGCTCATGTTTTTTGCGCATAATAATTACACATTTTATTGTTATTGAATGTGTCTACCTATATCAGCATAAGACAAAATGTCTTTCAAAAATAACACGTTTTCTTATCCAATGCAAAGAAAAAGTATCAATGTCAAGTATAAGTGGTAGATGTTGAATGATAATTGTAGATGTCAGGCTATCTACAACCTATATGTAATGCTTTGATTTATAAAGCATACATGGCGTAGTGGTAGATATTGTAGATGTTTTCATAAAATCAATATTGTAGAATTCCTTTTATCTCAATTATGATAGTTGCAGTCTGATATTTGGTTCGTTATGCTATTCCACATGCTTTAAGAAGAGAATCTTATAGCTTGTGATGATATAAAGTTTTTATGGTAGAAAATTTTGTTTACGTAAAAATATTTGATCTATAAGTATTCTGTAATAGATAAAAACGCCTAGTCTAAACGATCGTTTATTCTAGTCGTTAAAGATAGGCTATATTTTTGAATAAAACAAAATCCAGAGAAACTTTTAAAAATTGATTATCAACGCATAAACGTAAATATGGACGCTTATGCGTTGAATTCAATAAAACGCCAGAATAAAATGATCGTTTAGACTAGTCGTTTTATAACCGATGATTTCGCATAACTGCTTGTAAATGATGATTATGAGAAGACTGATGTGCTGGAAGCTACAGAGTTTATGAATATAGGGTAAATGTTTTAAATAATTGAATATTACTAACTTATAAAAATTAATCGTATGAAAAGAAGACTACTTTTCTTGTTCGCCGTGTTTATGGTGGCAACGAGTGTGGGGTGGGGACAGACGGATTTGTATGTCAGCACTTCGGGTTCTGATGGTAACGGAGGTGGTGTGGAAGCTCCTTTGGCTACAATTGCGAAAGCGATTGAAAAAGCCGCAGATGGGGCTACCATTCGTGTGGCAGAGGGAATTTATCCCCAAGTTTCACCTATTGTTATTCCAAAGTCTATTACAATTATTGGCAGTGATTCGACAAATTGTATTATAGAAGGGCAGCTAGATATTCAACGGGATGAGGAAGAGAGCGTAATCAATGTCAATTTGCGGAATTTACAGATTACAAAAGCTACAACATTAAGCCAAGGCCTTATTAATGTGATGTCTAAGAATGTGAATTTGAATTTGTCTGGGGTCCATCTTCATCAACTAACAGCAGGTAGTGGTG
This sequence comes from Parabacteroides sp. Y3-G-102, assembly GCF_023656845.1. Taxonomy (NCBI): domain Bacteria; kingdom Pseudomonadati; phylum Bacteroidota; class Bacteroidia; order Bacteroidales; family Tannerellaceae; genus Parabacteroides; species Parabacteroides sp. Y3-G-102. The sequence goes on from NZ_JAMOKU010000033.1 coordinate 1,252, forward strand.
ATGGTTGGGGTAAAAGTTCTATGGGCATTGTTAATCTGGGAAAAAGCTATGATTCTAATAGTATTTGTGATAATGTGAATGTATCTCTTACGAATTCTTGTATTTATTTAGAAGGGTCTTACAATCGAGGGTTCTCTTCGTTTGGAAATACGACTAAGGTGAAAAATACTATTGTATTGGATAATTCTCATATTCTTTCTGCGGTATATCCGAAGAATGGTACTTATAGTAGAGGAATAAGTTTCTCAAATATGAATGGATCGTCCATAGAAATGAAAAATAATAGTACTATCAAAGGATTTTATTATGCAATAAATGTAACAGCGCTAAATGATAATCTTTCGATTTCAATTGTAGATTCAAAAATAGATTCATGGGCGGCACTCAATATTTGGTCATCTAATAATAAGTTTAAGATAGCTAATTCAACATTGGAGTCTCATAACTATCAACTTAAAGGATCAAATGATTTTGCTACGATTGTATTAAATAAAGATGAAGAAGACAATGCGATTAACAATTCCTTTGATATAAAAAATACTAATTTGTTTGCTTTTATGGAAAGTACAGCTCTGCAATATCCTATTTCTGTTCGTAGTACGGGTAATACATTTAATATTGGTGAGGGCTCTGTACTGAAAGTGAATAAAAATAATGTAGGGGTTTTGATACAGGACTATAAAACGAATACTTTTAATTGCGACAATACGGTTAAGTACCAGATCGCGGATGAGAAATCAGCGATTACTGTATTCAACCAAGATGGTTCATTACGTAATGCGGCTTGCGATATGTCTGGTCTACTTTCTGAGGTAGATTTGACAGATCAAAATCGTATCGTTTTCCCGGAAGGAGAATATACTTTACCAATGACTCTACCATTAGATAAATCTATCACAATTCAAGGAGCTGGGCAGGACAAGACTATTATAAAAGGTGCGATCTTGGTTAATGGCTCTGCCAATAATACTGCTACCGATGTTAAAATAAAAGGATTGAGTATCGATTATACGCCAACGAAAGTTACCTCTGGAAAATGTACTCCAATTATAGAGGTAACCGGTAATGCGGATTTGTTGATAGATAATTGTATTATGAATAATAATACACAAGGCTATGGTGATCGTAAGAACCCAAATCCTGCGGAAGCATTACAAAATGCGATTCTTCTGGGAGCAACGGCAAAGGGGACTGTACGTGTTGAAAATACTACAATAAATTTGGCGGCTAACGCACAATCTGGAGTTCTTATTGATGGAGAACTGACGGATGTCTCTCTTGTTAATACAAAGATTGAGGGACAGGTGAACGGTTCGAATCAATTTGGTGTATATATTCACCATAAAAAAACGCCAGTGACGGTAGATAGTACGACAATCTTGCTAAATAACCATTATTGTATTTATGCTAATAACGCCGGCGATCAAAAATTGACAATAAAGAATAAATCGAACATCGTAGGGTATGGTGCTCTCTATTTGTATGAGACCTCAGATATGAACGTTCATGTTTCGGGAGGGAGTACCTTAACTGGTAAGACAAAAAATAAGGGTGTTTCCGATAGTTTTGCGGCTATAGCGATATCAACAAATAATTCTACAGTGGGAGCTTCCAATAACGAGATTGTGATTGAAGATTCTTATATCGGGAATAAGTTTGATGAACAAGAGACAATGGCAATGACTCCGATTAAAATAAATGGTAGTTTTACTCCTACTCCTTGTGATAATAAGATTATACTGAAAGGAAAAACAATTGTCTCAACTACTGATAACATAAAGAACCCAACTATAGTGGGTTATGGTATGAATCCTGATGAATATAATAATGTAATCATGGTGGAAGGCACTGATGTGCAATTGCAAGACCAAAACGGGAAGCCTTGTGTGATTATTAATAAACCGGATGGTTCATTTAGGAATGCGGCGGTCTCTATAGTAACAGCAATCGATTTTGGAGAATTGTATGGGAGTACATATTACCATGAAGGCATTGCCTATGCGGGAGATATAATACTGATTCCTGATACGACTATGGCAGAAACGCTTAATTCTTTAAATGCGGCAAAGCCTAATTTCTTTCCGGATGTGGACACATGGGAGCCTTATACTATCCCGGATGGTGTTATTTTTAATTGCAAGGATGGTCGTTTAGTGATAGAGGAAAATACAGCTAAAGCATATGCTATTGCTAATCCATTTAAAAGGGTTTATTGGTTGAATCAAGGTGCGCAGTCATTTTCTATAAAAGAATGTGTAGTAGCCATTGACATAAAAAGTGATACTACGTGGGCCACATCTTTTCAAGATCGACAGGTGAATATTCTAAATGGAGCGACACTGACTGTCTCGGTGCCTATGGCTTTAGATACAGTGATGATGGAAGAGGATGCACAAGTGGTATTTACCGCTACGGAAGGGAAGTTGACGGCTCGGTCTCTTCGTTTCGCTCCACTTTTGTCTGCTACGGGATGGAAGGCGTTTGGAATGCCATTTACCTCTGCCGTGATCAAGAACTCTACGGAGGAGGAGATCTCGGCTCCAAGTACTCAAAATGTTGATAATGGTATCTGGTTCGCTAGGCTGAAGGATAACAAGACTCCGGAGTTCGTGGTGGATGAGAGTGCTTTTGGCATGGCTGGTCTTTGGGCGGCTAATGGCGATACCTATACGATCTCTTCCGAAGGAGCTTTTGAATTCAAGACCTTGGAAGAACCTGCCGCTCCAACTGAAACAGGTACTTTCTTGATGTGCTCGAATCCGAATACATTTACGATTACCTTGAAACAATCCGCTTATATATTGACAGCGGATGGAACCTCTTTCGAGCAAGAGGCAAACCCGGAGATCAAGCCTTTCCAAAGCTTTGTCTTGACAGACGCCAAGACATTGAGTACGCTTCGCTCTTTACGTATCGGCGATGGCGTGGTTACGGGTAACCAGACGATCGAGCCGGTAGATGGTTATTACGTGACTACCGATCGTGGCGCTATCGTGATCCACACGCCGGAGCCTATGGACGTGGTGATCATCGGAATGAATGGCAAGGTCGCTTATCGTGGCGAGGTTACGGACGGACAGCGGATCATGGTTTCTTCGGGCATCTATGCCGTGAACGGTCAATTAGTAAGGGTTAAATAACGATTAAAACAAAGATAAACATGAAAAAGAGTATATTAGCGATATTCCTTGCTGTCATCGCGATGGCACAGGTACATGCGCAAGATTCAGATTTACGTTCCGCCCCGGATCTTCCGACGTTCAAGGTGACATTGAATTATAGCTCGGCGAATACGGATCAAGGAACCATAACCAGTACGGTAGCCACAGGTTCCAAGGTGGCATATAATAGTAAACCCGTTTTCACGATCACGGCGAAGCCCGGATATGTCCTGTCGGATATAACGATGAATACGGCTACTATTGGCACGTTGCCGAGCGGTACTTTTCAAAATGATAATACGACCACTTATTCCTATACTTCCACCGCTTTAACCGGTAGTACGGAAATCAAGGCGGTGTTCAAGGCGAAAGAGCAGGTGACGGTCACGATCTCTCCTGAGTATGCCACCTTGGATGAGATAAGAGCGAAGGTGAATTTGCCCAAGGTTACTTTTGACCCGGTTATTACGGGGTATAAAGTACAATACAGGGAGGATGGCTCTGCTGCTTTGACGGATGAGCTACCCGAAAAGGCTGGACTTTATTATGTTGTCGTAACCAAGTCGGAGACTGATACGCAAGCCGCCATAAACAAGGAGATTCTATTCAAGGTACAACCGCCCCATACGCTTTCCTACTCGTTTGAGGAGGCGCAAGGATCTGTAACCGCTTCTATGGATGGCTCCACTATCGCTAGTGATGGTGAGATCGTTTATAATAAGCCAGCCGTATTGAAGATTACCTCCAAGCCCGGTTATGTGTTGAGCAGACTTACCGTAGATAATAATGAGGTGACTTTGCCGAAAGGAACTTTTAATTCTTCTACGAATGAGACTTCCTACGCGGATTATACGACATCGGCGTTGACCGCTTCTACGGTTATTGACGTGCGATTTGCCGCGAAGAAAACCGTATCTGTAACAGCCAATCCATTATCTGCCACGAAGGATGAGGTTTTGGCTGGTAAGAATCTTCCGGTTATCACGTTTACCCCCAATACGATAGCGGGGCAGAAGGTTCAATATAAGAACGCTTCCGGAGCTTTATCCGATAAACTTCCTGCGGCGGATGGTGTTTACACGATCGTCGCGACCAGTCCCGAGACCGCGGAATATGCCGCCTTGAAGGATGAGAACATGAAGTTCACGGTATCTAAAGCGAATGTATTAAATTATAACGTGGAAACGGCCGGACAAGGTACGGTTACCGCCAAGATGGGCTCTACGGACATGGCAAGCGGTAGCGAGATCATTAACGGGCAACCTGCCGTATTTACAATTATCGCTAACCCCGGATTTCTATTGAATAAGATTGTTGTGAATGGAACTGCGGTATCAGCCTTGCCAAAAGGTGCGCTTAATAAGGATAACACCATCTCTTATACCTATACGACCGCCTCGTTAACCGCCTCTACGACCTTGTCGGTAGGTTTCGCCGCGAAGAAAACGATTTCCGTGAGTGTAACAGGTTCTTCGGCGACAAAAGACGAGATCGTGGCCGGGAAGAATTTGCCGGTTATTAAGTTTACGCCGGAAATAGCGGGACAAGCGGTTCGATATCGTGCGGCCGATGGTTCGGAGACTTCCACGTTACCGCAGATAGTCGGAGCTTATAAGATTGTCTTATTTAGTCCGGAGACCATGGAGTATGCCGCATTAGAAGATTCCTCTAAAACGTTTACGATCCGTAATGCCAATACCTTGGCTTACGCTGTCGATGGTGGACAGGGTACGGTTACCGCCAAGATGGACAACAAGGACATCATGAGCGGTGGTGAGATCGCTTACGGTAAGCCCGTCATTTTCTCGATCGTATCGAATGCCAACTATAGGCTAGGGGCTATTAAGCAAGGCTCTTCGGACGTGGATATCTCGAAGATCAAGGGAACATATGCCAATGGAAATACCTCTTACACGTACACGACTCCTAGTCTGATGAGTGGCGATAGCTATACTTTTGCGTTCGTCTCCAAGGATACGGTGAGGTTCGTGGCTAACAACCTTGTCCAGACGGTCGGCTCCATCAAGCCGGTCACGGTAACAAGCGCTGTCGGGGATATCAAGATCGAATATCAATTGAGCGGTACGGCTTGGGTTACGACATTGCCTTCCACGCTGGCTGTGGGTTCTTATAAGGCCCGTTTGAGCCGTGCGGAGGACTTGACATACCGTAGCCTCTCTGATACGGTTACGTTAGTGGTGGAGAGTAAGAAAGAGGTGGAGAGTTTGGTGTTACCTACTCCGGGTCGTATTGAGGAAGGACAGGCTTTATCGGCGTGTACCTTGATCGATGGTACTTCTTCCGGATCATTTATCTGGAAAACTCCGAACGAGATCGCTTCTCCGGATAAGAAAAAGTACGACTTGATATTCGAACCGAATGATCCTGTTCTCTATGCGGCTAAAGATACGTTTATAACCTTGAACGTAATTCCTGTTTATTCTATGAATGTTACCGCCGGTAATTTCGGTACTGTCATCTTGGAGGGGCGTACCGCAAATGATAAATACGCGAGAGGCTCGGTTTTGAAAGCGACAGCCGTCGCGGATAAGAATTACCGGTTTGCCGGCTGGAGTGATGGGAATACATCGGCTACACGGGAGTTGCAAGCGAATGCGAACTTGGATATCGTAGCCCGTTTCGATCCGATCGTTTATGGCGTGACGTTTACGGATCCGATGAATGGTTCCTTGAAGGTCTTCGCGAATGGCGTGGAGGTGAAGAATGGTGCTGAATTTTTACAGGGGACCTTATTGACTATCACGGCGACTCCGGATGCGGGCTATATGGTTCAGTCCGTGAAAGTGAATGGGGCTTTGGTGAATAACGGTTCTTATACTTTGACACAAGCCGCTGATATATCGGCCGATTTCCTGCAAAAAGAACCGGATAAACATTTGGTCAAGGTTGGGGAGTTGAAGAATGGTAGCGTTAATCTGATCGAGGTGGATACGAAGGCGCCTGTTACTCCCGGTGAGGCTATCTCTGAAGGTGTGAAAGTGAAGGTGATAGGAAATGCGGATTATGGCTATGAGCTGGCATCCGTGAAAGTGGAAGGCGCGAATTATAATGAGGCTGATGGCTCATTTATGGTTGGGACCGGAGATGTTACGGTGAGCGCAAGTTTCCAATTGGTGAAATATCAAATAACCTCGGCGTTGAATATCCCCAATGCGGGTAAAGTCGTATTGAAAGATAAGGCCGGTAAAGAGGTGGCTTCCGGTTCTAAGGTTCCTTATATGACTCAATTGACCGCTTCTGTTGAGACGGAAACGGGATATCGTTTTATGAATATGATGGTGAACTCTTCCGAGATCAAGGATGGAGACGTATTCACCGTTTCCGGCCCTATGGTTGTTACCGCTAATTATGTGGAGAAGAAAGATTTGGCCTCGCTGATTGATAAGACGACGCAAACGGTAGTCTATAATAAGCAATACCGGAATTTCGAGGTTAAGATTACGGGCTATTCCGGTTTGGACTTTAAGGTCGCATATTCCCGGAGTGGGGTAGAAATGACAGAGAATCCTAAATCGGCCGGAACTTATAAAGTTCGGATTACCCGTGGCGAGGATGATTTATTTAAAGCCGTGGATGTAACTGCCGAGCTGATTATCAAGAAGGCTGGTATGGCATTGCTGGAAGTACCGACTATAGGAGGGGATAATTATGAAAAGGTTGATGCTAAACTTACTCAAGACTTCGAGGATGTGGAATGGAATCCTTCTACACAAAAATCGGCGCTTCGTGCGAATGTGACCGGAATCCCGACAAAGGATCAGGTAAATATTCTGCGCTTTACCCCACTTGACAAGAGTAATTATGAATCGGTAGATTATTCAATGCCGGTTGGTGAAGTAAAAACGTTTTCTTTAAGTACCTCAAATACGGAGGTTACGAATGGAGGCTTGGTTATTAGCGATTATTCGGAAGTTCCGGAGAATACGGTTTTAAAGTTGCGAGCGGTAGCTCCTAGCGAGAATCAGCGTTTTGATTCTTGGAGTGATAATGTCTCAAGCGCCGATAGAAAGAAACCAGAGATAACGGTTACTTTGGCGGCTGATGCGACATACACCCCGAATTTTGTGGATAAACCTAAAATAACGGCGAATCCTTCAGATTTGGAGTTTGTTTATAATGGTTCCGTAAGGCTTGTGGAATTGAAAGACATTTTGAGCGGTAGTTATCCGACAGATGTAAATATTAAATATTCAAATACGGATGGATCGGTTGCTACTCCATTGAACGCAGGTACTTATCTTGTGACTGCAACACGTACCGGGGATGAGAACTGGCGATCTTTCGAGGCAACCAAGAAATTAGTGATAAAGAAAGCGAAGGTCGTAAAGGTAGTGGCTCCTACCGCATCTACGATCACGGAAGGTCAGTCCTTGTCGGAATCCCTATTATCCGGTGGTGTTGCGAAAGGTGCCGATGGGACTACCATATCCGGTAAATTTGAATGGGCTGACGCGTCAGCTATATTGAAACCCGGCAATAGCCAGAAAAAGGAAGTGATCTTCACGTCGTATGATCCGAATTATGAGGATGCGACTACGGAAGCGGAGGTTACGGTGAAAAGTTCGGATGCGTTAGTTGTCACGTTCGCTCAACCGGAAAATGGTTCTTTGAAAGTCTATATGTTGAAGGGTGAGGGTGAGAAGACCGAGATAACGAGTGGAACCGCTGTGGCGAAAGCGACTAAGCTAACCATTGAGGCGGAAGCCAATCCGGATTATGAATTGGCCGTTATTCAAATAGGCGAAGAGAAGTATACGACTTCGCCTGTAGAGATTGAAGTCGATAAGTCCTTGGCTATTATGGCAGAGTTCAAGCCGGTTTCTACACCTCCGGGAACAGATGTGGCTGTTACGGGAGTTTCCTTGAATATCACGTCCAAGGCATTGGCCGTAGGTGAATCTTTTGCCTTGCAAGCGAAAGTTACCCCTAATAACGCCACTATGAAAACCGTCTCTTGGAGCAGCAGCGACGAGACGGTGGCTACTGTTGACGCGGATGGTGTCGTTACCGCGCTGAAGATCGGTACCTGCAAGATTACCGTGGCTACCGATGATGGAAACAAGACGGCGTCTTGTGTGGTAACTGTCTCCGGCACGGTAGGTATCGAGCAAATCATCAACGATCATCAAATCTATTGCGAGCGAGGTGCGATAACCGTTCATCCGGCCCGTCCAATCTCGATCCGTATCATCGCGGTGACTGGAGTTAGCCTGTATGGCGATTCAATTATCGGAACTACCCGTATCCCGGTATCTACCGGCATCTATCTGATAGAGATCAACGAGAATGGCAAGCGTATAACAGTGAAAGTAAACGTTCGCTAACAACCTTATTTTAAGAAACTAACCCTTGAGTCTTTAATGTTGGGGAAGGCCGCTAGGAATACTCAGTTCCGGCGGTCTTCTTTTTTATCCTATAAGCTTTACTTTATCTGTTTTTGTTCTGATATAATTAAATAAAACGTTATCTTTGTATCATAGAAAATTAAAACAGAAAGCCTTATGGAAAAAAATGAAGAAAAGAAAAAGGAAGAAAATGCCAAAACTAAAACAACTGTGGCGAAGACTGGAAAAAGAAAGGTAAGTAAGACATGGGAAGCTATGCAGCGGTTAAAGGGAAGTCTGATTGTAAATGACCCTAAATTTTTACTGTAAATGCGATATCTCATTGACACGAATATTTTTGTATATATGGCATCTGATCCCGAATATCTAAATAGGGATATAGATGCTATTATCCAAGAACCGGAAACCCTTCTTTATATAAGTGCCGAGTCCGTACGTGAGCTGATTGTCGCTTATCGAAATAAAGGACTGTGTTCTAAACGATGGAAGTCGGCAGAAGCGATGATCGTCGCCATAGAAAAGGAGTTTTATGTGAAAATATTGCCATTGAAAAAAGAACATATGCAAACGTATGCGCATATGGAGATCAATGAGGCGCAGGGACACAAAGATCCCTCAGACCACGTAATTATTGCGCATGCCATAACGGAACATCTACCGCTTATATCAAGTGATACCCGTTTCGGATTCTATAGAAGTCAAGGGTTGGACTTGGTATTCAATCAGAAATAATCTATATATTGTATATGTACGAATGGCCTTTGTTAGAGTTGTAGAGGTTAAATATTCTAAAACCCTTTCGGCTTACTTATTTTATTCGTTCTTTTGCAAGAAAATTGGGAGGTGTGTTCTCTGTACGCATCTCCTTAATTTATTTAACGTTAATAAGTGAGAGTCTGATGGCTGAAAATAAAAAAGTTAGTTCTGTTTCTTTCTTTAACTCCCGGCTTACGTCTGTTATTAGTATCTCCTTGGTACTATTCTTGCTAGGACTCATTCTATTGATAGGGATGTTGGGTAATAAACTCTCCGTTTATGTGAAAGAGAACTTATCTTTCTCCATCGTGCTGAAAGATAACCAAAAAGAAACTGAGATAAAGAAAATGCAGAAGAGCTTGGATGCTCTTCCTTTTATAAAATCAACCGAGTATATATCGAAAGAGCAAGCCGCGAAAGAGTTGGAAGAAGAACTGGGCGAGAATCCGGAAACCTTCTTAGGCTTTAACCCTTTACAGGCCTCGATTGAGGTGAAACTGCATTCGGAGTACGCCAACCCCGATAGCCTCCAAGTGATAGAGAAGAAGATTAGAAACTATACGTCGGTCTCGGAGCTGCTTTACCGAAAGGATATGATGGAGATGGTCCATAATAATATGAAGCGGTTGGGCTTGATCCTGCTAACCTTGGCTGCGGTACTGATGATTATCTCGTTCGTGTTGATCAGTAATACGATTCGCCTGTTGATTTATTCCAAACGATTCTTAATTCATACGATGAAGCTAGTGGGGGCTACTTCCGGCTTTATACGTAGGCCTTTTGTGAAATATAACATAGTAAGTGGCATTTTCGCCTCTATCTTGGCAATATTGATGCTAACCGGAGCGTTATATTATTTGCAAAATGAATTGAAAGGTTTTATCCAGATATTGGATATGCAAACATTATTATTGGTTTATGTGGCAGTGTTTGCTTTAGGTATTGTCTTGTCCGTGATCGCGACCATTTTTGCCGTGAATAAATATTTGCGGATGGGGGTCGATAAGTTGTATTATATTTAATGTACGAATAATAAAGAGTTGAGAAAGATGGCTAAAAGAGATTTTGCTTTCGGAAAAGAGAATTTTATACTGATTGCGGTAGCGGTTGCCTGCATCGTGCTTGGTTTCATATTGATGAGTGGTGGAGGTTCCGGGGATAATACGTTCAATCCCGATATATTCAGCGCCCGCCGTATCGTGGTAGCTCCGGTGGTTACGGTTATTGGTTTCGTGATGATGATTTTTGGAATCTTGAAGAATAGCAAAGATAAAGAAGTAACAGAATGAGTTGGTTTGAGGCCTTGATACTGGGTATCGTACAGGGATTGACCGAATATCTGCCGGTGAGCAGTAGCGGTCATTTAGCGATTGGCTCAGCTTTGTTTGGTATAGAGGGAGAGGAGAATCTTGCGTTTACGATCGTCGTACATGTGGCGACCGTATTCAGTACGTTAGTGGTTTTATGGAAGGAAATCGATTGGATATTCCGTGGTTTGTTTAAATTTCAGATGAACGCGGAGACGAAGTATGTGATTAATATCTTGATTTCCATGATTCCGATCGGGATCGTTGGGGTATTCTTTAAAGATACGGTAGAACAAATCTTTGGATCAGGTTTATTGGTCGTTGGTTGTATGCTGCTATTGACGGCGGCTTTGCTGGCATTTTCGTATTATGCCAAACCACGCCAGAAAGAGTCGATCTCGATGAAAGATGCTTTTATTATCGGTCTGGCTCAGGCTTGCGCCGTGATGCCGGGTTTGTCACGTTCCGGATCAACGATCGCTACCGGTTTGTTATTGGGAAATAATAAGGCGAAACTGGCCCAGTTTTCTTTCTTGATGGTAATACCTCCGATCTTGGGAGAGGCTTTGTTGGATGTGATGAAGATGGTGAAAGGTGAAGATGTGGCCGGGAGCATTCCTGCGTTATCATTAGCGGTAGGTTTCGTGGCCGCTTTTGTTTCCGGTTGCGTGGCCTGTAAATGGATGATCAACATCGTGAAAAAGGGGAAACTGATTTATTTCGCTATCTATTGCGCGATCGCGGGATTGGTGACAATTGCTTGTACATTACTGAAATAAAGAATGGATTTTATAGCTGGAGAGATTTTATATTTTAATAAACCGCTAACGTGGACTTCTTTTGACCTAGTTAATAAATTTCGCTATAAGCTAAGTCGGAAACTGAAGGTAAAGAAGATTAAAGTTGGACATGCGGGGACACTGGATCCCTTGGCTACAGGTGTGATGATCGTTTGTACCGGAAGGGCTACGAAGCGGATCGATGAGTTTCAATATCAGACGAAGGAATATATCGCTACGTTGAAGTTGGGAGAGACTACCCCGTCTTTCGATTTGGAGAAAGAGATAGACGCCGTGTATCCCACGGAACACATAACCCGTGAGCTCGTGGAGGAGGTTTTAAAGACATTCGTGGGTACGATCCAACAGATTCCCCCGGTGTTCTCCGCTTGCAAAATCGAAGGTAAACGTGCTTATGAGCTAGCCCGGAAAGGAGAGGAGGTTGAACTAAAATCCAAGACATTGGTTATAGACGAACTGGAGTTGCTGGAGTGCGATTTGCCTGTTATAAAGATACGGGTGGTATGTAGCAAAGGTACCTATATTCGTGCGTTGGCTCGTGATATCGGGAAGGCCTTGGATTCCGGCGCTCATTTGATTGGCTTGGAACGGACTCGCATCGGAGAGGTAACCTTGGATATGTGTATGTCTCCGGAGGAGATCGATGATTTCTTAGAGAAGAATGTGGTAAAAATAGAAGAAGAAAAATAAATAGAGTGCATTATGAAGCTTTCGAAATTCAAATTTAACTTACCGTCGGAATTAATCGCTTTACATCCGGCGAAGAACAGAGATGAGTCGAGGTTGATGGTCGTTCATCGTGATACAGGTGAGATCGAGCATCGCGAATTCAAGGATATTCTAGACTATTATGGAAAAGGTGACGTGTTTATCTTTAATAACACGAAAGTGTTCCCCGCTCGCTTGTACGGTAACAAGGAGAAAACAGGGGCGCGTATCGAGGTGTTCTTGTTGCGCGAGCTGAACGAGGACTTACGTTTGTGGGACGTATTGGTGGATCCGGCTCGTAAGATCCGTATCGGTAATAAGTTATACTTTGGCGAGGATGATTCCATGGTCGCGGAGGTAATTGATAATACGACTTCGCGTGGTCGTACGCTCCGTTTCTTATATGACGGGAACCACGACGAGTTTAAGAAGGCTTTGTATGCCTTGGGCGAGACTCCGCTGCCTAAGTATATCGAACGTGAGGTGGAACCGGAAGACGAGGATCGTTATCAGAATATTTTCGCCGCGGAAGAAGGTGCGGTTGTGGCTCCTGCCGCGGGATTGCATTTTAGCCGTGAGTTGATGAAACGTTTGGAGATCAAGGATTGCCAGTTCGCTTTCTTGACATTGCATTCGGGCTTGGGTAATTTCCGTGAGATCGACGTGGAAGATTTGACAAAGCATAAGATGGATTCTGAGCAAATGGTCGTAAATGCCGATGTAGTGGATATCGTGAACAAGGGAAAGGATGAGGGGCACAAGGTTTGTGCGGTCGGAACTTCCGTGATGCGTGCGATCGAGACGGCCGTAAGTACGGATGGTCATCTGAAAGAGTTCGAGGGCTGGACGAATAAGTTTATCTTCCCTCCGTATGATTTCAGCGTGGCTACCAGCATGGTGACAAATTTCCACATGCCGTTGTCTACATTATTGATGATGACAGCTTCTTTCGGTGGTTATGAGTTGATCATGGACGCTTACGATATCGCTTTGAAAGAGAAATATCGTTTCGGTGCTTACGGCGACGCTATGCTAATCCTTTAATCCGGTTTCTATGGCGACAGCTTACCTTGGATTAGGTACGAACGTAGGTAATAAACGAGGAAATTTGGTGACAGCGGCGGCGCTGTTGGCTGAAAGGGTGGGAGATGTTCTTGCCCTTTCTGATATGTATGAGACGGAGCCTTGGGGATTTGAATCGGACAACACTTTCTTGAACGCCGTGATCGTTATGACGACGGAACTTTCCCCTATGGAATTATTAGACGCTACCCGTTTGATCGAGATCGAGATGGGACGTATCGAAAAAAGTGACGGTGCGTATCATGACCGTATCATCGATATCGATCTGTTAATGGTGGATGAGCAAATCCTGCATACGGAGCGGCTGACGCTACCGCACCCTCTGATGCACAAACGGTCGTTTGTAATGGAACCGTTGGCAGAAGTAGCTCCGTCGGTGAAACATCCTGTGTTTGGCAAGACGATGCGTGAACTTTTATCCGAGTTATAAGTTTTAATTATGAACTACGAGATTTGAGTTATGAATAAAGAAATTAATAAAGCGATGACGCAAGGGATCGTCTTCAAGAAAGCGAAAGGCGAAGCGGAAGATTCGAATGGTAAGAAAATCAAGTTCTCTGATTTCTTGAAAGGGACACATGGCTCTGATTCAGCGAAATGGAAGGCCGGTTTTAAATATAAAAAAGCCTTACGTAATTCCAAAAAGAAGAAATAATTTTCAATTTTCAACTTTCAATTCTCAATTATTGCGTATCTTTGCGAATGAATTGACGTGGATAGATTTGTATTGCTTGCAACCACGGGAAAAAATGCTAAAAACATATCCTTTTCGTTGCCGTCCGGCAGAAAAATCCTTCCAAGTTCAATTCAGTTGTAGATTAGTAATCTTTTCAATTTAAAACGATGAGTTATTTATTCACCTCCGAATCGGTGTCTGAAGGGCACCCCGATAAAGTAGCCGATCAAATATCGGATGCTTTGCTGGATGAGTTCTTGGCGTATGACAAGAATTCGAAAGTTGCTTGCGAAACCCTTGTTACAACCGGACAGGTTGTCTTGGCTGGAGAAGTTAAATCAAGTGCGTATGTGGATGTGCAGGAAGTGGCACGTGGCGTGATCGAGAAGATTGGTTACACGAAAAGCGAGTACCAGTTTGAAGCGAAGTCATGTGGTGTGTTCTCTTCTATCCATGAGCAGAGTGGCGACATCAACCGTGGCGTAGAGCGTGCGGATCCCTATGAGCAGGGGGCCGGCGACCAAGGTATGATGTTCGGTTATGCTACTAATGAGACTGAGAATTACATGCCTTTGGCGTTGGACTTATCTCATAGTTTATTATGGGAATTGGCGAAGATCCGTAAGGAAGAACCGGATTTGATGCCTTATTTACGTCCGGACGCTAAGAGTCAGGTTACGATTGAATACGATGATAACGGTAAGCCATTGCGTATCGATACGATTGTGGTATCCACGCAGCATGATGAGTTTATCGGTCCGAAAGGTATTTCACAGAAGGAAGCGGATGAGGCTATGCAAAAGAGGATCGCCTTAGACGTGAAGAAGATATTGATACCTCGTGTGAAGGCTCAATATCCGGCTCATGTACAGGCTTTGTTTAATGATAATATCATTTATCATGTGAACCCGACCGGTAAGTTCGTGATCGGTGGTCCTCACGGTGATACCGGTTTGACCGGCCGTAAGATTATCGTGGATACATACGGTGGTAAAGGTGCTCATGGCGGCGGTGCTTTCTCTGGAAAGGACCCTTCTAAGGTAGACCGTTCGGCTGCTTATGCCGCTCGTCATATCGCTAAGAATATGGTTGCTGCCGGTGTGGCGGATGAGATGCTGGTACAGGTGTCTTATGCGATCGGTGTGGCTAAACCGATGAATATTTTCGTGAATACTTTTGGCCGTGCGAAGGTGAATATGACAGACGGAGAGATCGCCGCTAAGATCTGGGATATCTTCGATATGCGTCCGAAAGCGATCGAGGAGCGTTTGAAATTGCGTAACCCGATTTATTTCGAGACCGCTTCTTATGGTCATATGGGACGCAAACCCCAGACGGTGACGAAGACATTCTCTTCCCGTTATTTGCAGAAGCCGGTTACTTGTGATGTGGAGTTATTCACATGGGAGAAATTGGATTATGCAGATAAGATCAAGGACGTGTTTGGTCTATAAAAAATAAGTGGAAAAAGTAAGCTGGCTTAAATGGCGAAGTATGTTAAGATACTTAGCCATTTAAGTTAAGATACTTAGCCGATGAAGTTAAGATACTTTGCCAAGTATGTTAACTTACCCTTCCTCTTGGAGCATTTCTACTTCTTTTACTTTCCTGAACAGGTCGGACGCAAAGATGAAATCGTTCAACGCTTGGTTATTAGAGGTGATTACCTGCTCTTTTGTTCCTTGCCATTCCTTCACGCCTTCCTTAATAAAGACGATATTATCACCAATATTCATCACGGAGTTCATGTCGTGGGTATTGATAACGGTCGTCATATTGTACTCCACCGTAATGTCGTGAATCAAATCATCGATCAATAGAGAAGTCTTGGGGTCTAGTCCGGAGTTCGGCTCATCGCAGAACAGGTATTTAGGATTTAGGGAGATCGCTCTTGCGATGGCGGCACGTTTCATCATACCTCCACTGATCTCGGAAGGATATAGATGTCCGGCCTCGGACAGGTTTACACGTTCCAAACAGAATTCCGCACGTTTCCTGCGCTCTTTCGTTGAGTCTTTAGAGAACATATCTAAAGGAAACATTACGTTTTCCATTACCGTCATGCTGTCGAATAAAGCGGAACCTTGGAACAACATACCCATTTCCCGACGCAGCATATTTAACTCATGCTTGTTCATCGTGATCAAGTCTCTGCCGTCGTATAATATCTGTCCGGTATCAGGTTTCATTAACCCGATGATATTCTTGATCATTACCGTTTTACCCGAACCGCTTCGTCCGATGATCAGATTCGTCTTACCATCCTCGAACGTCGTACTTATATCTTTCAAGACGACACGTCCATCGAAAGACTTCGTTATATTCTTAACTTCGATCATTTTTAAGTAAGCATTAAATGGGTTAATATTACGTCGGCAAGTAAAATCATGATACTGCTCATGACCACGGCATTCGTACTTGCCTTACCTACCTCTAGGGCGCCTCCCTTTACGTTATAGCCAAAATAGGCGGCGATGGATGAGATGATGAACGCATATACTACGGATTTGATAATAGAATACCAAATGTAAAACTCGTTGAAGTAGAATTGCAAACCGTACTCGAACGAGGAAGGAGTCATTCCCGTACTCGTTGAGTAACTGGCGAATATGCCGCCCATGATACCGGTGAACATACTGAAGATAACCAATACCGGAATAAAGATCATCAAACCGAGCATTTTCGGAAGGATCAAGAAATTGGCGGAATTAACACCCATGATTTCCATGGCGTCTATCTGCTCGGTGACTCGCATGGTTCCGATCTCGGAGGCGATATTACTGCCTACTTTACCCGCTAGGATTAGTGCCATGATAGAGGAAGAGAATTCCAGCAAGATAATCTCACGGGTGGTATAGCCGATCGTAAACTTAGGAATCAAGGGGGAACTGATATTCAAGGAGATCTGGATAGCGATAACCGTACCGATAAAGACCGAGATGATTATGACAATCCAAAGAGAATCCACGCCTAGCTTGTATATCTCTTTGATCAATTGCTTAAAGAACATACTCCACCGGTCTGGAAGTGTTATACTCTTCATCATCAGTAGGGTATACTCACCCATTCTGTGTAATGCTTTATTCATTTTTATCTTGATAAATTTCTGATTTCAATTTGCAAAGATAGCGTAAAATCCACTAATAACCATATAACATCTTAGAAACAAGATTGGTTTTATTTGTAAATCCTATGGTATTAAAGTTTGCCACATCCCTCTTTTTTAACTATGTTTGCTTTCTTAAATACTAAAAAATACTTTTATGAAGCGAATTCTTTTAGGAGTGATCGGCTTGCTGTGTTTATGTGTGGCTTGCCAGCGGAAGGATCTTTCTTTTAAGCCGGGGGAAGTTTGGCCGGATGATAAAGGGGTACATATAAACGCTCATGGTGGCGGTATTCTACGGGTCGGGGATACTTATTATTGGTTTGGTGAGCATAAAACGGAGGGCTCGGCTGGAAATCTGGCTCAAGTAGGCGTTCATTGCTATTCGTCGAAAGATTTATATAATTGGAAAGACGAGGGAATCGCCTTATCGGTCGTGCCGGATGATACGACGAGCCATATTGCTAAGGGATGCGTGTTGGAGCGTCCGAAAGTGATTTATAATAAAAAGAATGATCAATATGTAATGTGGTTTCATTTAGAGCCGAGAGGTGCTGGCTATTCGGGAGCATTGAGTGGAGTGGCTGTCAGTAAAAACGTGGCGGGGCCTTACTCGTTCGTAAACGCTTTCCGTCCGAATGCCGGTTTTTGGCCGGTTAATGTACAGGAACTACATAAGCAACCTTGTACGCTTTCCGCAGATCTACGTTTTAGCGGTGGAGAGTTACCAGCCCATCCGGATAGCTTGAATTTATTGGGGCGTGACCAGATCTCCGGACAAATGGCTAGGGATATGAACCTTTTCGTGGATGACGATGGCATCGCTTATCATATTTATTCCTCGGAAGAGAATAGTACCTTGCATATATCGCAGCTGACCGATGATTATACGAGTTATTCCGGTAAGTACGCCCGTTTCTTCCCGGGGCGTTTCATGGAAGCTCCAGCCTTGTTCAAACAGAAGGGGAAATATTATTTGATTATGTCCGGCTGTACGGGCTGGGCTCCGAATGCGGGACGATCGGCGGTCGCTTCCTCGATTTGGGGACCTTGGAAGGAATTGGAAAATCCGTTTAGGGGAGAGAACTCGGAGGTGTCGTTTTATTCTCAGAGCACGTACGTATTGCCTGTACCCGGCCATGCGGATCGCTTTATTTATATGGGAGATCGTTGGACTCCGGAGAACGCTATAGACGGACGTTATATCTGGCTTCCTATCCGATTCGAGGGGGAGCAACCCGTGATCGAGTGGCAATCTGAGTGGAGTTATTAAATTCTCTTATCGCTTTTTTGCGAATGTATGTGATGTAGATCTGCGGATTATCACGTACATTCGCGTTAAATTTTTAAGTAGCTTATGTCAGACGAACAACGAATGGTGCTCCGTACGGAGGACTTGGTAAAGAAATATAGGACTCGTACGGTCGTGAATCATGTATCGATTAACGTGAAACAAGGGGAGATCGTTGGTTTGCTTGGTCCGAACGGAGCGGGAAAGACGACCACCTTTTATATGACAGTAGGTTTGGTCACTCCTAACGAGGGTAAGATCTTCTTGAATGACATGGAGATTACGAAATTCCCGGTCTATAAGCGGGCTCGCAACGGCATTGGCTATCTGGCGCAAGAGGCTTCGATTTTCCGGAAAATGACGGTGGAAGATAATATCCGCTCGGTCTTGGAGATGACGGGACGTAGCGTTGAGTACCAAAAAGAGAAACTGGAAAGTTTGATTTCAGAGTTCGGTTTGAATAAGGTTCGTAAAAACTTGGGAGACCAGCTTTCGGGTGGAGAGCGGCGTCGTGCGGAAATTGCCCGCTGTCTGGCGATCGATCCGAAGTTCATTATGTTGGATGAGCCTTTCGCCGGTGTAGACCCGATCGCCGTACAAGATATCCAGACAATCGTGGCTCGCTTGAAACATAAGAATATCGGAATCTTGATTACCGACCACAATGTATACGAGACATTGAGTATTTGTGACCGGGCCTATCTTTTGTTCGAGGGAAAAGTCCTTTTCCAAGGAACCGCCGAACAACTAGCCGAGAACGAGATCGTGCGCGAGAAATATTTGGGAAAAGACTTCGTGCTGCGTAAGAAAGACTTATAGCAGCCGTTTCAATCGCCTGTTTACCAGTATGAACAGCAGGAAAGATAAGGCGGCGATAAGACAAAAGTCCAAAAGATGCTCGGCGGGAATATTGCCTGTGATAAACTCGTTATCCTTGAGACGACTGTCCGACATCCCTATTACGGCGAAAGCATTATTGACAAAGTGGGCGAACACCGGTATCCAGATGCTTTTGCTCCAATAGAGTAGATAGCCGAAATAGGCTCCGAGTATCATCCGAGGCAAGAATCCGTAAAATTGTAAATGGAAGGCGCTAAATAGTATGGCGGCGACCCATATGATCGTATGAGGGTTGGAGGTCCATTTCCCGATCACTCGTTGCAAGGCTCCTCTGAACAGGAACTCCTCGGTTATCCCGGCCGTAACGGCGATAACGATAAGGTTGGCCAGGATTACCCAAACGCTATCGCTGGATAACAGGATCGTCGTCAGTTGTTCGGCGAGGGTTTCTTGCGCCCGCATCCATTCCTCGATAGGAGCCATAAACGCGGGTAACTCCATCTGCTTGTTGAGCAATCCTAGCAAATTGATAACCGGAGAAAATAAGAACATGCAAACTAAGGTGAGAATCCAGATCCTGCCGTCTGTGATTTTCTTGACTGATAGATAATGGCGGGGATTGTCACTACATGTCCAAGCCATGGCGATAGATGGTAGCAAAAAGGTACAGATCGCCGAGATGAACTGAATGAGCCTCATTAAATTAGCGTCTTGGGTTATATCAGCCTGTAAACCGTGGGTCGCGAGTAATAAGCCCGTGGATATAATAGATGATAAAACGGCTCCAGCCAATAAGAATAGCAGGAGGATCAAAAGTTGGATTACCGCCGGACGGGTAGCATATATTCCTTTTATTCTCATAATGATTCATTCAAAGGGTAAATAATTGCCGCCAAATATAAACAAAAGAATAAAAACAGATCAAAATTTGCACGATTAAAAGAATAAGTCTAATTTTGCGACCTAAAATTCGATACGACTATTAATTAAATAAATCATTCAGAATGAACGTTTCGCTTAAAAACAATGATGCCGTAAGCGGTATCGTGAAATTAGAAATAGTGAAAGCTGACTATGCTGATCAGGTAGACAAGAGCCTGCGTAGCCTTCGTCAGAAAGCCAATGTACCGGGTTTCCGTAAGGGCATGGTTCCTATGGGCATGGTTAAAAAAATGTACGGAAAGCACGTGCTGGTAGAGGAGATAAACAAATTAGTTTCTGAGAATCTGTTCAAGTATATCCGTGAGAACGATTTGCATATCTTAGGCGAGCCGATGCCTAACGAGACAGAGCAAAAGCCGTTGGATTTCGATAAGGAAGAGGATTTCGAATTCTGTTTTGACGTGGCTTTGGCTCCGGAGATCAATATCGAGTTGAGCAAGAACGATAAACTTCCGTTCTATCAAGTCGCTATCGATGAAGAAATGCTAAATAACCAAGTAAACGCTTATCGCTCAAACTTCGGTTCTTACGACAAGGTAGACGAGGTTGAGGAAAAAGATATGGTAAAAGGTACGGTAGCCGAGCTTGAGAATGGTGCCCCGAAAGAAGGTGGTATCGTTGTGGAGGACGCTGTCTTGATGCCTATGTATATCAAGGATGAGGAAGAAAAAGCTAAGTTTATCGGTGCTAAAGTAAATGCCGTAGTGGTATTCAACCCGAATAAGGCTTATGAGGGTGCTGAGGCAGAGATCGCTTCTTTCTTGAAGATCGATAAGGAGAAAGTGGCTGAGACTACAGGCGACTTCAGCTTCGAGATCAAGGAGATCACCCGTCATAAAGATGCTGAGATGAACCAAGAGTTGTTCGACAAGGTATTTGGCGAGAACGTGGTTACTAGCGAGGAAGAGTTCAAGAACAAGATCAAGGAAGCTTTGGCTGAGCAATTCGCTCCTCAGAGTGACTTCAAGTTCTTGACAGACACTCGTGATATGTTGGTTGAGAGAGCTGGCGAGTTGAATTTCGCTGACGATTTATTGAAACGCTGGTTGCTTGCCGCTAACGAGAAGAATACGAAAGAGAAGATCGACGAGGACTTCCCTCAGATCCTTCAGGATTTGAAATATCAGTTGATCAAGGAGAACTTGGTTAAGAAGAACGGCTTGAAGGTTGAGGACGCTGACATCGAGAACTTCGCTAAACGTGTGGCTAAGGCTCAGTTCGCTCAATACGGCATGTTGTCTGTACCGGAAGATGTACTTGACAACTACGCTAAAGACATGTTGAAAAATAAGCAAACACTTCAGAACATCATCGACCGTGCGGTTGAGGAGAAATTGGCTGCTTGGTTGAAAGAGCAAGTGGAACTTGATGTTAAGGAGGTAACCGCTGACGAGTTCAACAAACTTTTTGAATAAAAAGATCTTTACTCGGCCTCTTAGGAGGTTGTTTTATATCAAAAAAGGGATTTCTCTCTAAAAATATCTTAGCGGATAGCGAAATAAATTGTTTCTTTCAGAAATTTATTTATAACTTTGTTTTTCCGTTAAGTCACAGAGGGAAATCCCTTTTTACGTCTTCTCGGTAAATAAAAGATAGGAGAAAATATGGAAGATTTTAGAAAGTATGCTACAAAGCATTTAGGTATGAGTGGTACGGCTCTGGATAGTTATATGAACATCTCCAGTAGCTATATCTCCCCGACAATTATAGAGGAACGACAGCTGAATGTCGCTCAAATGGATGTATTCTCTCGGTTGATGATGGACCGTATTATTTTCTTGGGCACGCAAGTGGATGATTATACCGCTAACGTGATTCAAGCGCAGTTGTTGTATCTGGATTCCAGTGATCCCGGAAAGGACATCTCTATTTATATCAATTCGCCGGGTGGCTCTGTATATGCGGGCTACGGCATTTACGACACGATGCAGTTTATCTCCAGCGACGTATCTACGATTTGTACGGGTATGGCCGCCTCTATGGCGTCTGTCTTATTGGTGGCGGGAACCAAGGGAAAACGTTTCGGCTTGAAGCACTCCCGTGTAATGATCCATCAACCGCTTGGCGGCGTACAAGGACAGGCTTCAGACATCGAGATTACCGCTCGCGAGATCTTGAAGGTTAAGAAAGAACTGTACACCATAATCTCGGATCATTCAGGTAGACCCTATGAGGAGATCGAGCGCGATGGCGACCGTGATTTCTGGATGACCGCGGAGGAAGCGAAAAAGTATGGCATGATCGACGATGTTTTAACACGTAAATAACAAAAACAACAATAAGAAACTATGGCCAAAACAACAGGCGATACATGTACGTTTTGCGGCAGGAGTAGCCGTGATGTTAATTTGCTTATCAATGGGATCTCTGGTTGTATTTGCGATGATTGTGCCCGGCAGGCGTATGAGATCGTAAAGGAGCAGACAGGAGGTAAGAAAACTTCTTTTGGTTTGAAGCAGAAAGATCTGCCTAAACCGGAAGATATCAAGACTTTCTTGGATCAGTACGTGATCGGGCAGGATGACGCGAAGCGTTATCTGTCGGTATCGGTATACAACCATTACAAGCGTTTACTTCAAAAGGTTACCGCCGACGATGTGGAGATAGAGAAATCTAATATTATCATGGTGGGCGCTACCGGTACGGGCAAGACTTTGTTAGCCCGTACGATCGCTAAGTTATTGCATGTCCCGTTCGCTATCGTGGACGCTACGGTACTTACCGAGGCAGGTTACGTGGGGGAGGATATCGAGAGTATCTTGACCCGGCTATTGCAAGCGGCGGATTATGATGTGGAGGCGGCCCAACGGGGTATCGTCTTCATCGATGAGATCGATAAGATCGCACGTAAGAGCGATAATCCGTCTATCACTCGGGATGTCAGCGGTGAGGGTGTACAGCAAGGTTTGCTGAAACTTCTAGAAGGATCGATCGTGAATGTGCCTCCTCAGGGGGGACGTAAGCATCCGGAGCAAAAGATGATCGCGGTGGATACGAAGAATATCCTGTTCGTTTGCGGTGGTGCTTTCGATGGAATCGAAAAGAAGATCGCTCAACGCTTAAATACCCGTGTGGTCGGTTATTCGGCTAGTTTGGGTACGGCTACCGTAGACCGGAATAATTTACTGAAATACATCACCCCGACTGATTTGAAGTCGTTTGGCTTGATCCCGGAGATTATCGGTCGTTTACCTATCCTCACGTATCTGAATCCGCTGGATCGTGATACGCTTCGTAACATCTTGACCGAGCCGAAGAACTCCATTATCAAGCAATATGTCAAATTGTTCGAGATGGATGGCATTAAGCTGACGTTCGATGAGAAAGTCTATGAGTTTATCGTGGATAAGGCGCTTGAGTTTAAGCTGGGTGCCCGTGGGTTACGTTCAATCGTAGAAGCCGTGATGATGGACGCTATGTACAGTATGCCATCTCAAAAAGTAAAGGAACTCCATGTAACGTTGGAGTATGCGAAAGAGAAATTTGAAAAATCGGACGTGAACCGTTTACAGGTCGCGTAAACGTAGGCGGTTTACTATAAATAATACGAAGTATGGCAAAGAAGGATCATTTAACAGAAGAGCTAAATCGGCACTTTGGCTTCGGTACCTTTAAGGGGAACCAGAAGGCTATTATTGAGAACGTGCTGGCCGGGAAGGATACTTTTGTATTAATGCCGACGGGGGGAGGTAAATCTCTTTGTTATCAATTACCATCCATACTAATGGAAGGAACCGCGATCGTGATATCTCCGTTGATCGCTTTGATGAAGAATCAGGTGGACGCGATGCGGAATTTCAGTGAGGAAGATGGGGTCGCCCATTTTATCAATTCCTCTTTGAATAAGTCGGCTATCGACCAGGTGAAATCGGATATATTATCAGGACGTACCAAGTTGCTGTATGTAGCACCGGAGTCCTTGACCAAGGAAGAGAACGTGGATTTTCTGCGTCAGGTAAAGATCTCTTTCTATGCGGTGGACGAGGCGCATTGTATCTCGGAATGGGGACATGATTTCCGTCCGGAATATCGAAGAATCCGTCCGATCATCAATGAGATCGGTAAACGTCCGTTAATCGCTCTGACCGCTACCGCCACACCTAAGGTGCAGCACGATATCCAGAAGAATCTGGGTATGATAGACGCTACAGTCTTTAAATCATCCTTCAACCGCTCTAATTTGTATTATGAGGTTCGTCCGAAAGGAACGAATATAGACCGCGAGATCATTAAGTATATTAAAGCCAACGAGGGTAAATCGGGTATCGTATATTGTTTGAGCCGTAAAAAGGTGGAGGAATTTGCCGACATCTTGAAAGCCAACGGGATAAAGGCGTTGCCTTACCATGCGGGAATGGATTCGCAAGTACGTTCCGCCAATCAGGATGCCTTCCTGATGGAACAGGCGGATGTGATCGTGGCTACGATCGCTTTCGGTATGGGTATCGACAAGCCGGATGTCCGTTATGTGATTCATTACGATATCCCGAAGAGCCTAGAAGGTTATTACCAGGAAACCGGTCGTGCCGGTAGGGATGGCGGAGAAGGCCAATGTATCGCTTTCTATGCTTATAAGGACTTGCAAAAATTGGAGAAATTCATGCAAGGAAAGCCCGTGGCCGAACAGGAAATCGGCAAACAGTTGCTTTTAGAGACTGCGGCCTATGCCGAGACTTCCGTCTGCCGGAGAAAAGTGCTATTGCATTATTTCGGTGAGGAATACCTGGAAGATAATTGTGGTAATTGTGATAATTGTTTGAACCCAAAGAAGCAGGTGGAAGCGAAGGAATTGTTAAGTGCGGTACTGGAGGTTATCAGTACGTTGAAAGAAAAGTTTAAGGCAGATTATATCGTAAATATTTTGGTAGGTAACGAAACCTCCGAAATCCAAAATTACAAGCACAATGAATTAGAGGTCTTCGGTTCCGGACAGGACGAGGATGATAAAACTTGGAACGCCGTTATTCGCCAGGCTTTAATCGCTGGCTATTTAGCGAAGGATATTGAGAATTATGGTTTGCTGAAAATCACGGAAAAAGGTAAGGAGTTCATGAAGAAGCCGGTATCGTTCAAGATTACCGAGGACAATGAATTCGAGGAAGAGGAAGAGGAAGTTCCGGTTCGTGGGGGAGCCTCTTGTGCGGTAGACCCGGTTCTTTATTCCATGATGAAGGATTTGCGTAAGAAATTATCCAAGCGGTTGGAAGTTCCGCCTTTCGTGATTTTCCAAGATCCCTCTTTGGAGGCTATGGCTACTACTTATCCGATCACGTTGGACGAGTTGCAGAATATCCCGGGAGTGGGCGCTGGTAAGGCGAAACGTTATGGCAAGGAGTTCATTGAGTTGATCAAGAAACATGTAGAGGAGAACGAGATTGAGCGTCCGGAGGATTTGCGCGTACGTACGGTCGCTAATAAGTCCAAGTTGAAGGTCTCAATCATTCAGCGGATCGACCGTAAGGTGGCGCTGGACGAGATCGCGTTGACTAACGGACTTGAGTTCACCGAGCTTTTGGATGAGATCGAGGCGATCGTATATTCCGGTACACGTATCAATATCGATTATTTCTTGAATGATGTGATGGATGAGGATCATATCGAGGATATTTACGAGTATTTCAAGGACTCGGAGACCGACGGTCTGGAAGACGCCATCGAGGAATTAGGCGGTGACTATACGGAAGAGGAGATTCGCTTGGTCCGTATCAAGTTCTTGTCTGAAATGGCAAACTAATGGAAGGGTGGCCCGGTTCCACTCTAAAGAAAAAACAAATAAAGAAGCTTATTGTTCCTTCCGAAAGAGATTTATTTTTCCTTCGGAAGGAATTTTGTTTTCGTTCGGATGAAAGTTTATTTCCTTCCGAATCGAATTTTTAATTTCTCCCGTATCGATTTATTGCGTGAAAAGTCGTATATTTGCGCGCAATAATTTTTAAAGCATAAGTTCTATGTCATTTATTGCAGACAGGGTAGTTATGGATGGGTTAACGTTTGACGATGTATTGTTAATCCCAGCTTATTCGGAAGTTCTTCCTCGTAATGTCGATCTCACGACAAAGTTTTCACGTAATATCACATTGAATATACCGATGGTGTCGGCCGCTATGGATACGGTTACCGAGGCCAAGTTGGCTATCGCTATCGCCCGTGAGGGAGGTATTGGTGTGATTCATAAAAACATGACGATCGCCGAGCAGGCAAAGCAGGTCCAGACCGTTAAACGTGCGGAGAATGGAATGATCTATGATCCGGTGACTATCACGAAAGGCAAACGTGTGGCGGATGCCTTGGCAATGATGGCTGAATATAAGATTGGCGGTATTCCCGTGGTGGATGAAGGCGGGTATTTGGTTGGTATCGTGACGAACCGTGACTTGCGTTTCGAGAAGGACATGAACCGCTCTATCGACGAGGTGATGACGAAAGAGAATTTGGTCGTAACCGGACAATCTACGGATATGGAGGCCGCCGCTCAGATCCTTCAGGAACATAAGATCGAGAAGTTACCGGTGGTTGATAGCCATAATAAGTTGATCGGCTTGATTACCTATAAAGATATAACGAAAGCGAAAGATAAACCGAAGGCTTGCAAGGATTCGAAAGGTCGTTTGCGTGTAGCTGCCGGTGTAGGCGTTACGTTCAATACCTTCGAGCGTGTAGCCGCTTTGGTGGATGCCGGGGTGGATGCTTTGGTGATCGACACGGCACATGGTCACTCAAAAGGTGTGGTGGATGTCTTGAAACAGATTAAGGCGCAATATCCGCATATTGATTGTGTGGTCGGTAATATCGCTACGGGCGAGGCTGCTAAATATTTAGTGGAAGCCGGGGCGGACGCCGTGAAGGTAGGTATCGGTCCGGGTTCGATTTGTACAACTCGTGTGATCGCTGGTGTGGGTGTTCCCCAGTTGTCGGCTATTTACGATGTGGCGAAGGCGTTGGAAGGAACTGGTGTGCCTTTGATCGCTGACGGTGGCTTGCGTTACTCCGGTGATATCGTGAAGGCGATCGCCGCTGGTGGATCTTCCGTGATGATGGGATCTCTGTTGGCGGGTGTAGAGGAGTCGCCGGGCGATACGATTATCTTCAATGGCCGAAAGTTTAAGTCTTACCGTGGAATGGGGTCGTTGGAAGCTATGCAAAAGGGGTCCAAGGATCGGTATTTCCAAGATGTGGAGGACGACGTGAAGAAGCTGGTTCCGGAGGGAATCGCTGCCCGTGTTCCGTTTAAGGGTTCTTTGTATGAGGTCATTTACCAAATGGTAGGTGGTTTACGTGCGGGAATGGGTTATTGCGGGGCTCATAATATCGAGGAGTTGCATAAAGCTCGTTTTACTCGAATCACCAATGCAGGTGTGCAAGAGAGCCATCCGCATGACGTAGCGATCACGCAAGAGGCTCCGAATTATAGCCGCGGTGAATAGTAATACAAGTTTTACGTTTTATAAAAAACACTAATTTAATGGGATAGCATACTTTTCTTGTCGGCTCTCCGTTAGATTAGTGTTATTTTTGTAATGTATATTCGTGCTATGGTAAAAGAATTTTTGATGAAAAAGTTACTTATTTCATTAGGGGTATTCGCTTGTGTGACAGTTAACGCTCAAACCGCATCCGATTCGGTCGTTATGATGG
Source organism: Parabacteroides sp. Y3-G-102 (assembly GCF_023656845.1). Classification (NCBI taxonomy): domain Bacteria; kingdom Pseudomonadati; phylum Bacteroidota; class Bacteroidia; order Bacteroidales; family Tannerellaceae; genus Parabacteroides; species Parabacteroides sp. Y3-G-102. The sequence continues at coordinate 28,923 of NZ_JAMOKU010000033.1, forward strand.
TCGCTGGAAAACAAGTGCCTTTATCTGAATTTATTTTTATCGCAGAGAAGAATGGAGAGGTGGATTTATCGAATACAAAGTCCGTCAAAAACTATGTCGAGCTATTTAAAAATTTTAAGCTAAAAGTAGCGGAGGCGGAATCTTTAGGGATCGACCAGACATCCTCATTCAAAAGTGAGCTGGATGGATACCGGGCTCAGTTGATCGATAGCTATATGTCGGATAAGGAGGGTGAGAAAGCGGCTGCCCGTGCGGTATATGACCGGGGGGATCACTCGGTAGAGTTGACCCACATCTTATTCCGTTTGCCGGAGAAGACGGTCTCCAAAGATACGGTAGCTGTATATCAAGAAGCCATGCGAGTATACGAACGTCTCCAGAAAGGAGAAGATATGGAAACAGTCGGAAAAGCTTTGGCCGAGAAGGACAAGGAGCATGTCGCTTGCGAATATGTACGTTGCTTGCTCCCGATGCAATCCCTGAAAGTGTTCGAGGATGCCGCCTATTCTTTGCCGATTGGCGTGGTGTCTGAACCTGTTCGCACGAAATTAGGATTTCATTTAATAAAAGTCCATAGCCGCAAACCTAATCCGGGACGGGTACGTGTCGCTCATATCTTGATCGCATTCCCGAAAGATTCCGCTATTCAGGACTCATCGGCTTTTCTGGCAAAAGCGCAAGCTATCTATAAGCAAGTACAAGAGGGTGCGGATTTCGGTGAGTTGGCGAAAGAGTATTCGGGGGATGCGGCTTCCGCTAAAAAAGGGGGGGTATTACCTTGGTTCGGGATCGGCGAGATGGTCCAGCCTTTTGAGCAAGCCGCTTTTGCGTTGAGCAAGCCGGGTGATTTATCCGGGGTGGTGGAAACTCGTTTTGGTTACCATATCATTAAGTTGATCGATAAGAAGGGACGCCCTTCGTTTGAGGAAGAGGAAAAAGCCTTGTCGAGACGTATGGGGCAGGGTGAACGTAACTTCGAGTTATATAAAGCTTTCGACGATCGTATGAAAAAAGAATACGGATACGTTTTCTATCCGGAAGCCTATGCGGAGCTGCAAGCGTTATGTAATGATTGTTTCCCCACGGACGAGGCGTTTTATGAGAAAGCGAAGGATATGAACAAGACGCTTATGCAATTGGATGGAAAGGATTTCCCGCAAGCGGAGTTCGCTTATTATATCCAACGTTGCCCGTTCTCGACAAAAACGTATGCGGGTGATTTTATGCAAGAGGTCTATGATTTGTTTATCCGCGATATCGTAACGACCGCCGAGCGTAAGAATCTGGAGACAAAACATCCGGAGATCCCTCATTTGATGCAGGAGTACCGGGATGGGATTCTGTTGTTTGAGGTCAGCAACCGGGAGATCTGGAGCAAACCCTCCGCCCAGCAGAAGGTGTTGGAAGCGAAGTGGATCGCGGATTTGAATAAAAAATATCCGGTGACTGTCAACTGGAAATTATTGAAGAAACTAAAGAAATAAAATAAAGATAGATATGAGGATAGTCTTCATGTTCCTAGCGTTCGTTGTGTTGTTGGGTGCCTGTAAAGGTTCTCAGCCAGCTGATACTACGGATGTCTTGGTTAGCGTGAAAGGACGTACCCTAAATCGTTCGGAGGTGAATAAGCTAATACCCCGAGGGATTTCCTCCGCTGATAGTCTGTTGCTGGCCGAGAGCTTTACCAAGAAATGGGTAAAGGATGTATTGGTGTACGATGTGGCTTTGCGTAACTTGGGGGATGAGAAAGAGGAGGTCGATAAATTGGTAGAGGAGTACAGGCGTTCCTTGGTTCGTTACCGTTATCAGGAACGATTGGTGGAGGAGAAGCTGAAAACTGATATCCGGGAAAGTGATAAATTAAACTATTACGAGGAAAACCAGAAAAAGTTTATCTTGGATAAAGGCTTGATCAAGGGATTATTCTTGAAAATCCCGGTTGATGCCCCGGGACTTACCGACGTCAAAAAGTGGTACAAATCCACAGATGTGGCCTCTTTAGAAAAAATTGAGAAATATAGTGTGCAAAATGCCACGATTTATGAGTACTTTTACGACAAATGGGTTGATTTCGATGAGGTAATGGATAATATACCGATCCATGTGTCGAATCCGAATGCGTTTCTGAAGGCGAATAAGTATGTTGAGGTGGCGGATAGCAGTTATTGTTATCTGTTGAATATCAAGGAATATTTACCTTCCGGCAGTGTGGAGCCATATGATTATGCCAGTCCGCACGTCACGGAAATGCTGGTCAACCAACGAAAAGTTGAATTCTTGAAAAAATTTGAAGACGAGTTATATAACGATGCGATCCGGAGCGGTGACGTGGAATTCCATTCCGAGCCGTGATCTCTAATTTTATAAATGGGTAGACATGATGAAAAAGATTTTAAGTGTATTCTTTCTTGCCTGTTGTTCTTGCATTGTAATGGCGCAAGACAATGTGATCGATGAAATTGTGTGGGTGGTAGGAGATGACGCTATTTTACGTTCGGATATTGAGACGCAGCGTTTGTATAATCAAAACGAGGGGGTCCGTTTGGATGGCGACCCGTATTGCGTGATCCCGGAGCAGATGGCGATACAGAAACTATATCTGAATCAAGCAAAGATCGATAGTATCACCGTGAACGAGAACCAAGTGATCCAGAGCGTGGATCAATGGATGAACATGGCTGTGAACCAAATCGGGTCTCGCGAGAAATTGGAGGAATATTTCGGTAAGAAATTTTCCCAGATCAAGGATGAGCGTAAGGAGATGGTGCGGGAGCAGCAGGTAGTGCAACAGATGCAGCATCAATTGATCGGCGAGATCAAGCTGACACCTTCCGAGGTGCGTAAATATTTCAGCCAGTTGTCTCAGGATAGCCTGCCGAACATCCCTACGACAGTAGAGGTGCAAATCGTTACCTTGGAACCGAAGATTCCGTTTGAGGAAACAGACGCTATCAAGGCCCGCTTACGTGATTTCACGGAGCAGGTTAATTCCGGCAAGATGGAATTCTCCACGTTGGCCCGTTTGTACTCGGAAGATCCGGGTTCGGCGTCTCGAGGTGGTGAGCTGGGTTTCATGAGCAAGACACAGCTGTTGCCGGAGTTCGCGAACGTCGCGTTCAACTTGAAAGACCCGAAACGTGTCTCCCAGATCGTACAGACGGAGTATGGTTACCATATCATCCAATTGATCGAGAAGCGTGGAGACCGTATTAACTGCCGCCATATCTTATTGAAACCGAAGGTTTCCGATAAGGAGTTGGCGGATGCTACCACTCGTCTGGATTCATTGTACAATGATTTGCAGGCGAATAAGTTCACGTTTGAGGAAGCCGCTACATTCGTCTCTTACGACAAGGATACACGTAATAATAAGGGTTTGATGGTAAACCAAGATTACGAGAGCAGCAATATGGGAACCCCTAAGTTCGAGATGCAAGAACTTCCACAGGAAATCGGTAAGGTGGTATATGACATGAAAGTCGGAGAGATCTCCAAGCCTTTTACCATGTTGACGAACAAGCAGAAAGAGGTAGTAGCTATTGTTAAGCTGAAAGCTCGGACGGAAGGACATAAGGCGAATTTGGCCGATGACTTCCAAGCTTTGAAAGCGATCGTAGAGGCTAAGAAACGTGAGGAATTATTGAACGACTGGATCACGAAGAAACAAAAATCAACCTATGTGCGTATTAGTGACGGTTGGAGGAATTGTGATTTCAAATATCCGGGTTGGATTAAGGAATGAGACTAATTAACAGGTTATTTCTAGCGCTCTTATCGTGTGCTTTATCGGTTGGCGTATTTGCGCAAACGCAAGATAGCACGGTGGTAGCCGCCAAAGATAGTGTCGCTCCCAAGAAGACGAAGGTCTTTTTGGAGCATGCGAATACGCTTTCGTTCGATAAGGAGAGGAACGCCGAGGCTCAAGTACTGAATGGTGATGTTTGTTTTCGCCATGATAGTTCGTATATGTATTGCGATAGCGCATATTTCTTTGAGCAGACCAATTCCTTGGAAGCGTTTAGTAATGTTCGGATGGAACAAGGGGATACCTTGTTCGTGTATGGAAATTACCTGTTTTACGATGGAAATACCCAGATCGCTTATTTGCGGGAGAATGTCCGCATGGAGAATGGGCAGGTTACCTTGTTTACGGATAGCTTGAACTATGAGCGAATCCCGGATATCGGATATTATTTCGACGGAGGTCTGATTGTCGATTCCTTGAATCAGCTCTCTTCTTTTTACGGGCAATATTCGCCTAGTACGAAATTGGCTATCTTCAATGATAGCGTCCGTCTGGAGAATGAGCAATTCACGTTGTATTCCGATACCTTGCATTATAATACGGACTCGAAGATCGCCACGATACTCGGACCATCCATTATCGTGTCGGATAGCGGCACGATCTATTCTTCCAGGGGTTGGTACGATACCGTGAATAATACCTCTTTGCTATTGGATCGTTCTCAGGTGGTTTCCGGCGACCGTATCTTGACGGGCGACTCTATCGCCTACAACCGGGAACTGGGTTTTGGGGAAGCGTTCGGTAATATGAGTCTGCAAGACACGGCGCAGCATGTCATGCTGGAAGGCCAATATGGCTTTTACAATGAGAAGACCGAGTATGCTTTCGCTACGGATAGCGCCCGTTTCTTGGAATTCAGCCAAGGGGATACATTGTTTCTGCATGGTGATACCTTGAAGATGACTACGGTGGACTCCCTTTACCGGGAAGTAAAAGCTTATTACGGCGTCCGTTTCTATCGGACGGATATGCAAGGTGTTTGCGATTCGATGCAGTTTAATACAAGAGACTCTATATTATATATGTATACGGACCCTATCGTTTGGAATGAACAGTATCAGATCTATGGGGATACGATCTTGATATTTATGAATGATAGCTCGATCGATTTCGCTCACGTGAAGCAATTCGCTTTCGCGATACAGCAAATCGATTCTACTGCGTTCAATCAATTAAAGGGAAATGACTTGAAGGCTTATTTCGAGGGACAGGTCGTGAATCAGATCGATGTGTCGGGCAACGCCGAATCGATTTTCTTCCCATTGGAGAAGGACGGTTCGATGGTCGGCATGAACGAGACCAAGAGCGGTTTCCTTACGATCTGGCTAAAAGACAATAAGTTGGATAAACTGAAGATCTGGCCGACTCCAACAGGTACGATGACCCCTATTCCTGATTTGAAGCCCGACCAGAAATACTTGAAAGACTTTTATTGGTTTGATTATATCCGTCCGAAAGATAAGGATGATATTTATCAGGTCGTGAAAAGAAAAGCTCAAGATGCTCCGAAAAGAAGCAATAAATTCGTACATTAGCGTCGTATTCATAATTAATAGGTAAAGCTATGGCACTTTTCTCGTTTTATAACATGCGTAAACCGCGTCAATATGATCATAAGCCTATTTATTGGGACCCCCATAAGGAAGCCTTGGAGGAACGTATAAGTAAGGTCAAACGTGAAATGGGTGTAGAGGAATCGTTGGAGGAATATAAGCCGCATATCAAGGGAACTTTTATTGAAGGCACCTCACATTTGAAGAGAAGCGTGGGGCGGGGCGAGGATTCCCGGGCTCGTAAGTATAAGAATGTGAAACTGGCGGTAGCCTTGGCTGTCTTGGCTGCTTTCTTTTGGTATTTGTTCTGGTAATGAGCGATATCATTCATTTACTTCCGGATCATATCGCCAATCAAATCGCGGCGGGAGAGGTGATTCAACGTCCGGCCTCTGTCGTTAAAGAGTTGGTCGAGAATGCGGTGGACGCTGGCGCTTCCAATATCCAAGTGAACATTAAGGATGCGGGTAAGACATTGATACAGGTGATCGATGACGGGAAAGGTATGTCCGAGACGGATGCTCGCATGGCTTTTGAGCGGCACGCTACTTCTAAGATTTCTACGGCCGAGGATTTATTCTCTTTGCATACGATGGGTTTCCGGGGTGAGGCATTGGCCTCTATCGCCGCTGTCGCCCATATAGAGTTGCGTACCCGGGCTAGGGGGGCGGAGCTTGGTACCTGCCTGTCCATCGCGGGGTCTAACTTGGAGAGTATCGAGCCGGAGGCTTGTAACGAGGGAAGTATCTTCTCGGTAAAGAATCTTTTCTTTAATGTTCCCGCCCGCCGGAAATTCTTGAAGTCGAATGAGACGGAATTCCGGAATATCATCAATGAGTTCGAGCGAATCGCCTTGGTGAATCCGCAGGTGGGTATGTCTCTTTATCATAATGACGCGGAGATATTCAATCTGCCCGAGTCGGGGTTACGTCAGCGCATCATTAATATATATGGTAAGAGTTTAAACCAGAAGTTGCTCTCTCTGGATGCCCAAAGTTCCATGGTGACTATTTCCGGTTTCGTGGGGCGTCCGGACTCGGCGAAGAAGCGAGGGGCATTGCAGTTCTTTTTTGTGAATGGTCGTTATATGAAGCATCCTTATTTCCATAAGGCGATCATGCAGGCCTATGAGCAATTGATTCCTGCCGGGGATATGCCGAATTATTTTGTTTATTTCACGTTGGATCCCTCCTCGATCGATGTCAATATCCATCCGACAAAGACGGAGATTAAGTTTGAGAACGAGCAACCGATCTGGCAGATCTTGATGGCCGCTACCCGGGAGGCGTTGGCTAAATCGAGCGCTATCCCTACGATTGATTTCGACGTGGAGGATGCGATCGATATTCCTGTTTACAACCCGGTCAAGAAAAGTGAGCCTAGTACTTATAAGGCCCCGAAAGTGCAAGTGGATTCCAGTTATAATCCGTTTGACACTACTTCCTATAAAAAACCGGAATTCGATTGGTCTAAATTATATCAAGGGTTTGAGAACGATCGAGTGGCTGCCCAACTGGAGTCCGAGAGTTTCGAGGATGCCCCGATCGAGGAATTGCCGGCCGAGGCTTCGAACCCGGAAAACCTGTTTACGGAGGTAAGCAATCCTTGCTATCAATATAAAGGGCGATATATCGTGACATCCTTGAAATCGGGTCTGGCGATTATTGATCAGCATCGTGCGCATGTGCGTATTTTGTTTGACCAATACCTGTCGAATATCCGTCAGCAACAAGGTGTATCCCAACAAGTCTTATTCCCGGAGATCGTAGAGTTTACCGCTGCCGAGGCGGCTGTACTGCCTTCCTTATTGGAGGATTTGCGCTTCGTCGGCTTTGATCTGAGCAATCTGGGAAATGACAATTACGCGATCAATGGCCTGCCCGCCGGTATAGAGAACCTTGATCCGGTGAACTTGGTAAAGGATATCGTGGACCGGGCGATCGAGACCGGATGCGAGGTGCATGAGAAGATCTGCGAAGCCATCGCCTTGTCTTTAGCGAAAGCCGCCGCTATCCGTCCCGGCAAATCCTTATCCTTGGAAGAGATGGATCATCTGATCGCCTCCCTGTTCTCTTGTCCGGACTCGAACCTGACCCCGGATGGAAAAACGATCATCTCCATGTTGACAGATGAGGAGCTGGAGAGAAGATTTAAGTGCTAGGGATGATTTCGATGACATACGTTTCACTGGCCGCATTTGCTTGTGCTACAGCTAAATCCTGTGAAACGTGTGAAGGGTGAGCGGCACTACTTGATAAAGATTGCCGTAGCGGGTGTGTTTACGCTCTATATGGAGGGCGGTCAGTACCTTTCCGAAATTGCTTGCCGTGCTACCGCGCATGGCTGCTGGGTTCTTTTCCTTTAATATCTGGAAAATGGAGGCAGCTGATAGTGGATGTACATTTAGGTCTCCCGGACATGCGGCCCGGAAGCAGGCGTGGAACACATCTTCCTCGATCGGACGTTTATAGAAAGCCTCATTCGATCGCATGATCGCCTCCTCCTCTCCGGAGGTGAACCAATGGCGCTCTCCTTTTTGTAACTCGTCTTTCAGCTGGGCGTAGATTTGATCATGCTCGATACCTTCGCAATTAATCTTGCTTTGCACCTCCACGCATAGGAAACGGCGGCTTCCCGTGGGGTCGCTTAATAGGTTCTTCTGGTTCGTAGTGCCAATAAATGAGGCTAGGCGGGGTAGGGGGTGGAAATGCTTGGCGTGTGCCTTGCGTACGTTCATCCCGGCCATCTGCATCCAATTTTTCAGCAAAGCCATTTTACGGTCGGGCAACCGGTCGAACTCATCGAGGTTGATGAGCCCGAACCCATCCATTGCGAGGCCAAGGCGAGCATCCAGCGATGAAACCCCTCCACCCATAACGGTTCTGAGGAGACCCGTCGTGCCAGATCGCTTACCCGGTCTTTCCCGTCCCATTCGGGTAACCGCTCCATATATTGCCGGAAAGGATGATACTCTTTTACCTCTTTTGAATATACGAAACGATTCACATCCCGATCCCAGCAATCGATCCCCGTCCGTCTTGCCTCCATGCAAATGCTATTTAGGTCACGTTGCGTCACCGGATAGAAGCGATCCGCTTCTGATCGTTTGTATCGATATTCAGTCTCCTCGCTCAACAAGTTGAAACGGAACTCGATGATTTCTTGGAGGAAAGTCTCCAGACTCTTTTGAAGGATTGAGTTATTGTCGCTAAATCGTTTGGCTTTACCTTCGGTTTGGTGTGGTATGGTGATTGGCCCGTTTGGTTTTAAGAAGCGAAGCCATAGTTGGCCCAAAAAATCCGATACAGTTTTCATGATACTATGTTTTAGAGGTTATTTTTACCGTTTTCTTCTGCGAATATAGGTTGTTAACTTGAAGTTTTCCAAATATTTATATTATCATTTGAAATAAAAGTAATCTGTCCAAAATACTAGGAAGAACTCTTGTTTAGGTGGTATGAATGTAATACCTTTGTTAAGTGCCTATAATCTTTTCACCTATGTGAAAAGAACGTATCACAATCATGAAACGATCGTTTCACATAGGTGAAAAGATCATATCACCCTTGTGAAATGACTAATAGCATACGATGTTCCTATGAATAACCTTTTAATCTCATACTAGATATATGGCAGCAAAATATGACTTTTACAAGACTCCGGTATCGAAGGATAGCATGAAGCGTCCTCGTTTTCACGCACGTATCGTATCATCCGGCACGATCGATACGGATGATCTGGCCAAACGTATCCATGGTCGATGTACCGTCACGCCGGCAGACGTAGCTGCCGTGCTTATCTCTTTAAGCGAGGTGACAGCGGAATATTTGCGTGAAGGAAAACGTGTACATATCGATGGGTTGGGGTATTTGCAAGTCACGTTGCAATGCCCTGCCGTACAATCCACGCACGAGATACGTGCGGAGTCCATCCGTTTCAAGTCCGTGGCTTTCCGTCCCGAGGTAGAGCTGAAAGATAGCTTGAAGACGATGACGCTGGAACGAGCCAAGTACAAATCCCATTCCCGCCAATTGGAGCCTGATCGTATCGACCAATTGCTCGCAAGCTATTTTGCCGAGCATGAATATATGACCCGTGTTGCTTTCCAGCGGCTTTGCGGACTGACGAGTAGTACGGCCAGCCGCCGTCTGCATCAATTCGTCGAGGCGGGTAAATTGCGTGATATCGGCACCCGCCACCAGTCGCTTTACGTGGCGGCTAGGTAAATCGTCGATCCGATCCCATTGCTTTCACAGGCTTCACAGGAACTCGTTTGATTTAAGGGGATTGAGTTTGTGTGAAGCCCGTGACGCATGAAACTTATCGGTAAATAGAGATAGTAAATGTTAAATATTAATAAATACAACAAGAGCCTACCTTGCCAAACGGGAACAAATATGTACCTTTGCACCGTTTTTAGTGCGGAGTATACGAAAAAAACAGGCACAACTTATTGATTGTCCGAAAATAATGCGTAACTTTGCGGCTCGAAATAGGAAAAGATTAGATAAATAATAATAACACATTCAAAGTTTAAAAAAAGAAAGAAATGCCTACAATTCAGCAATTAGTTAGAAAAGGAAGGGAAACTTTGGTGGAGAAGGGTAAATCACCCGCATTGGACGCTTGTCCTCAAAGACGTGGCGTTTGCGTACGTGTTTACACTACGACTCCGAAGAAACCTAACTCTGCAATGCGTAAAGTAGCGAGAGTACGTTTGACAAATGGTAAGGAAGTTAACTCCTATATTCCGGGAGAAGGACACAACTTGCAAGAGCACTCTATCGTATTGGTACGTGGTGGTCGTGTAAAGGACCTTCCGGGTGTGCGTTATCACATCGTACGTGGTACGTTGGATACAGCGGGTGTTAACGGCCGTACGCAAAGACGTTCCAAATATGGAGCTAAGCGTCCGAAACCGGGTCAAGCAGCAGCTGCCGCAAAAGGTAAGAAGAAGTAATTAATTACATGCCTTCAAACTGAGATTTAAATTTAAGTATTAAAACAGGTTTGAGTTATTTGGATAGGCTATAAGGTTGAGTAAATGGTTCAGCGGAACCGTTGAAGACAAATTAAAGGCAACCAACGACAAGAACAAATTTTTGAAAACAAAATGAGAAAAGCAAAACCAAAGAAAAGACAGATCCTTCCGGATCCTGTTTTCGGTGATGTAAAGGTTACGAGATTCGTTAACCATTTGATGTATGATGGCAAGAAAAATACTGCCTTCGAAATTTTCTATTCCGCTTTGGAAACCGTTAAGGGCAAATTGCCTAACGAGGAAAAGTCCGCTCTCGAAATTTGGAAAGCTGCGCTTGATAACATTACTCCTCAAGTCGAAGTTAAGTCACGCCGTGTAGGTGGTGCTACATTCCAAGTCCCTACTGAAATCCGCCCGGATCGTAAAGAGTCAATTTCTATGAAGAACCTTATTATCTTCGCACGTAAACGTGGAGGTAAGACTATGGCTGACAAGTTGTCTGCAGAGATTGTAGATGCTTTCAATAACCAAGGTGGCGCATTCAAAAGAAAAGAAGATATGCACCGTATGGCTGAGGCTAACCGTGCGTTCGCTCACTTCAGATTTTAATTTTTTAAGGCAATAAAAAGAATATGGCAAACAACGATAAGCAATTGATGTTCACTAGGAACATCGGTATCATGGCTCACATTGACGCTGGTAAGACAACGACTTCTGAACGTATCTTGTTTTACACAGGTTTGACACACAAGATCGGTGAGACTCATGATGGTACTGCTACAATGGACTGGATGGCGCAGGAGCAGGAGCGTGGTATCACGATTACTTCCGCTGCTACGACTACATTCTGGAACTATTTGGGCAACCGTTATAAAATCAACTTGATTGACACTCCGGGACACGTTGACTTCACGGTTGAGGTTGAACGTTCTCTTCGTGTATTGGATGGTGCTGTTGCTACATTCTGTGCCGTAGGTGGTGTTGAGCCCCAGTCTGAGACTGTATGGCGTCAGGCTGATAAATATAATGTACCTCGTATCGGTTACGTTAATAAGATGGACCGCTCGGGTGCTAACTACTATGAGGTAGTACGCCAATTGAAGGACGTATTAGGAGCTAATCCTTGTCCGATCCAGATCCCTATCGGAGCTGAGGAGACTTTCAAGGGTGTTGTCGACTTGATCAAGATGAAGGCTATCTTCTGGCACGACGAGACTATGGGTGCCGAGTATAGCGTAGAGGAGATCCCGGCAGACTTGCAAGCTGAGGCTGAGGAGTGGCGCGACAAGATGCTTGAGGCTTTGGCTGAGTGCGACGACGCTATCATGGAGAAATACTTCGATGATCCTTCTACGATCACGGAAGAGGAGATCATGGTTGCTATCCGCAAGGGTACGTTGGCTATGCAGATCAACCCGATGACTTGTGGTTCTTCTTTCAAGAACAAAGGTGTACAGACTTTATTGGATGCAGTTTGCGCGTTTTTGCCTTCTCCTGAAGATACTCCGGCTATCGAGGGTACGGATCCTTCAGATCCTGATAAAATAATCACTCGTAAACCTTTGTTCGAGGAGCCGTTGACGGCGTTGGCATTTAAGATCGCTACCGACCCGTATGTAGGTCGTTTGTGCTTCTTCCGTGTATACGCAGGTTCTATCAACGCTGGTTCTTATGTGTTGAACACTCGTTCCGGAAAGAAAGAGCGTATCTCGCGTTTGTTCCAGATGCACTCTAACAAGCAGAACCCGATGGAGGTGATTGGTTGTGGTGATATCGGAGCAGGTGTTGGTTTCAAGGATATCCGTACAGGTGATACGCTTTGCGACGAAAACCATCCGATCACATTGGAGTCTATGGAATTCCCGGAACCGGTTATCGGTATCGCTGTAGAGCCTAAGACTCAGAAAGACATGGATAAGTTGGGTATGGGCTTGGCTAAGTTGGCCGAGGAGGATCCTACTTTCCGCGTACAGACAAACGAGGAGACAGGTCAGACCGTTATTAGCGGTATGGGTGAGCTTCACTTGGATATCATCATCGACCGTTTGCGTCGTGAGTTCAAGGTTGAATGTAACCAAGGCCGTCCGCAGGTTACTTATAAGGAGGCTATCACGCAGCCGGTTGAGCTTCGCGAGGTTTACAAAAAGCAATCTGGAGGTCGTGGTAAGTTCGCAGATATCATCGTTCGTATGGAGCCGGCAGACGAGAGCTTCGAGGGTACTTTGCAATTCATCGATGAGGTGAAGGGTGGTAACATTCCTAAGGAATTCATCCCGTCCGTACAGAAAGGTTTCGAGAAGGCTATGAAGAACGGTGTGTTGGCTGGTTATCCGCTTGACAAGTTGAAAGTGACTTTGATCGATGGTTCTTTCCACCCGGTAGACTCAGACCAGTTGTCTTTCGAGATCGCTGCTATCCAAGCGTTCAAGAACGCTTCCGCTAAGGCAGGTCCTGTATTGATGGAGCCGATCATGCAGATGGAGGTTGTTACTCCAGAAGAGAGCATGGGTGACGTTATCGGTGACTTGAACAAGCGTCGTGGACAAGTTGAGGGTATGGAGACTAGCCGTACGGGAGCTCGTATCGTGAAGGCTAAGGTTCCATTGGCTGAGACATTCGGTTATGTGACAGCTTTGCGTACGATTACTTCAGGTCGTGCTACATCTTCAATGCAGTTCTCACACTACGCTCAAGTATCCTCTTCTATCGCTAAGCAAGTATTGACAGAGGTGCAAGGTCGCGTTGATTTGATCAAATAATATTTAGAAACATATAATAAATATGAGCCAAAAGATCAGAATTAAATTGAAGTCTTACGATTATTCTCTGGTAGACAAGTCTGCCGAGAAGATCGTAAAGACGGTAAAGGCTACAGGTGCTATCGTTAGCGGTCCTATACCTCTTCCTACGCACAAACGTATCTTTACAGTGAACCGCTCTACTTTCGTTAACAAGAAATCTCGTGAGCAGTTCGAACTCTCTTCTTATAAGAGATTAATCGATATCTATAGCTCAACTGCGAAGACAGTTGACGCTTTGATGAAGCTAGAATTACCTAGCGGTGTAGAAGTAGAAATTAAAGTGTAAGTTTTTAACAATTAGTGAAATGCCAGGATTATTAGGAAAAAAAATCGGAATGACATCCGTTTTCAGTGCCGAGGGAAAAAATCTTCCATGCACTGTTATCGAAGTGGGTCCTTGTGTGGTTACACAGATCAAGACTTTGGAGAAAGATGGCTATGAAGCTGTACAGTTGGGTTTCCAAGAGAAGAAAGAGAAGCACACGACACAGCCTGAGATGGGTCACTTCAAGAAAGCCGGTGTAGCACCTCAAAGACACTTGGCCGAGTTCAAGAATTTCGAAACTGAGTACAAGTTGGGTGACGTGATCACTGTAGACTTCTTGGAAGACGCAGGTTTCGTGGATGTAGTGGGTACATCAAAGGGTAAAGGTTTCCAAGGTGTAGTAAAACGTCATGGTTTTGGTGGTGTAGGTCAGACTACTCACGGTCAGCATAACCGTGCTCGTAAGCCGGGTTCTATCGGTGCTTGTTCTTACCCCGCAAAGGTATTTAAGGGCATGCGAATGGGCGGCCAGATGGGTAACGAACGTGTAACCGTTCAGAATCTTCAAGTGATCAAGGTAATGCCGGAACACAACCTTTTATTGGTAAAGGGATCTGTTCCAGGAGCAAAAGGTTCAATCTTATTAATTGAAAAGTAATGGAACTGAGCGTATTTAATATTAAAGGTGAAGATACCGGAAGAAAGGTAACTTTGAACGATGCGATCTTCGGCATTGAACCCAACGATCATGCTATTTACTTGGACGTAAAGCAGTATTTGGCAAATCAACGTCAGGGAACGCATAAGTCTAAAGAGAGAAGCGAAGTATCTGGTAGTACACGTAAGCTGATCCGTCAGAAAGGTGGTGGTGGCGCACGTCGTGGTGATATCAACTCTCCGGTGTTGGTTGGTGGTGGCCGTGTATTCGGTCCGAAGCCTCGTGATTATGAGTTCAAGCTGAACAAGAAAGTAAAATCTTTGGCTCGTAAGTCAGCATTGAGCTACAAGGCAAAGAACAATGCGATTGTTGTCGTAGAGGATTTCACAATGGAAGCTCCTAAGACTAAAGAATTTATAACAATTGCTAAAAACTTGAAAGTGGCTGATAAAAAGTTACTTATGGTTTTACCGGAGAAGAATAATTTAGTATATTTGTCCGCTCGAAATTTAGAGAAGGCAAGTGTAATAACTGCTTCTGAACTAAATACATACGCTGTGTTAAACGCTGTTAATTTGGTTTTAACGGAAAGTTCAGTCGCTGTTGTTGAACAAAATTTTAAAGCATAAGGAGTAGAATAATGGGAATTATTATTAAGCCTATAGTAACTGAGAAACAAACAGCGATCACAGAGAAATTTCCGAATCGCTATGGTTTTCGTGTTTCTCCTGATGCCAACAAATTGGAGATAAAGAAAGCTGTAGAGGACATGTACAGTGTTACAGTAGTTGATGTTAACACCATCAACTACTCTGGAAAGCGTAAAAGCCGTTATACAAAATCAGGTATCATCAACGGCAAGCAAGCTGCTTTCAAGAAAGCGATCGTAACGTTGAAAGAAGGAGAAACAATTGATTTCTTTAGTAATATCTAAAAAGAGAAATGGGAATACGTAAATTAAAGCCCACGACACCGGGGCAGAGACACAAAGTTATTGGTGCATTTGATAAAATCACTGCAAGTACACCAGAGAAGTCTCTTGTAGTAGGTAAGAAGAGTACAGGTGGACGTAACAACACTGGTAAGATGACAATGCGTTATATCGGTGGCGGTCACAAACAAAAGTACAGAATTATCGATTTCAAGAGAAACAAAGATGGCATTCCTGCGACAGTAAAGTCTATCGAGTATGATCCTAACCGTTCATCTCGTATCGCTTTGTTGTATTACGCTGACGGAGCAAAGAGCTATATCATCGCTCCGAACGGATTGGAAGTTGGCCAAACAGTGGTTTCAGGTAGCGACGCCGCTCCTGAGGTAGGTAATACTTTGCCTATGGCAAATATTCCCGTTGGTACTATTATTCACAATATTGAGCTTCGTCCTGGACAGGGTGCCAAAATGGTACGTTCCGCAGGTGCATTCGCTCAGCTGACTTCAAAGGAAGGCGCTTATGCGATTATTAAGATGCCTTCTGGTGAAACTAGAAAGATTCTTGCGGCTTGTAAGGCTACAATTGGCGCAGTTGGCAACTCAGACCATGCTCTTGAAAAATCAGGTAAGGCCGGTCGCTCTAGGTGGTTAGGTCGTCGTCCTCGTAACCGTGGTGTTGTTATGAACCCGGTTGATCACCCAATGGGTGGTGGTGAAGGTCGTTCTTCCGGAGGTCATCCTAGATCCCGTAATGGCTTATATGCTAAGGGCTTGAAGACTAGAGCTCCTAAGAAGCATTCTTCAAAGTATATTATTGAAAGAAGAAAGAAATAATCTGATTAATTAAGTAAACTATGAGTCGTTCGCTAAAAAAAGGCCCGTATATTAATGTAAAGCTTGAGAAGAAAGTTCTGGCAATGAATGAGTCAGGAAAGAAAGCCGTAGTTAAGACATGGGCAAGAGCTTCAATGATTTCGCCTGATTTCGTAGGCCATACTATTGCAGTTCATAATGGAAATAAATTTATTCCTGTTTTCGTAACCGAGAATATGGTAGGTCACAAGTTGGGAGAGTTCTCACCGACACGTACTTTCCGCGGTCACGCCGGTAACAAGAAGAAATAATATCGGTAGTAACAGGAATTCAGGAATCTGAAAATAAAAAGAATCGAATAAAATGGGTGCTAGAAAAAGAATATCAGCTGAAGCAAGAAAAGAAGCCCAAAAGACCATGTATTTCGCGAAGTTGAACAATGTTCCTACCTCTCCTCGTAAGATGCGTTTGGTAGCAGACATGATTCGCGGTATGGAAGTATTCCGTGCGCTTGGTGTTTTGAAGTTTTCTAACAAGGAAGCTGCAGCAAGAGTAGAAAAATTGCTTCGTTCAGCAATCGCAAACTGGGAACAGAAAAATGAACGTAAAGCAGAAGCAGGAGAGTTATGCGTATCTTCAATCAGCGTTGATTGCGCTACTACGTTGAAGAGAATGCGTCCGGCTCCTCAAGGAAGAGGTTACAGAATTCGTAAACGCTCGAACCACGTAACTCTGTTTGTTGATACACTTAGTAAAAACGATAGTCAAAATTAATTTGTAGATGGGACAAAAGGTTAATCCGATTAGTAATCGTTTAGGAATTATCCGTGGTTGGGATTCCAATTGGTATGGCGGTAAGAATTACGGGGATACTTTGCTGGAAGATAGCAAAATCCGTAAATATTTGAATGCCCGTCTTGCAAAAGCTAGTGTATCTCGTATCGTTATTGAACGTACGCTTAAGTTGATCACGATCACTGTTTGTACGTCACGTCCGGGTATCATCATCGGTAAAGGTGGTCAGGAAGTTGATAAGTTGAAGGAAGAGTTGAAGAAGATCACTGATAAAGAAGTGCAGATCAACATCTTCGAGGTGAAGAGACCTGAATTGGACGCTGTTATCGTAGCAAACAACATCGCACGTCAGCTTGAAGGTAAAATCGCATATCGTCGCGCGGTAAAGATGGCTATCGCCTCTACCATGAGAATGGGCGCCGAGGGTATAAAGATTCAAATCTCTGGTCGTTTGAATGGCGCTGAAATGGCTCGTTCGGAAATGTATAAGGAAGGAAGAACTCCGTTGCACACTCTTAGAGCAGATATCGACTATGCTTTGGCTGAGGCCTTGACAAAAGTTGGTTTGCTGGGTGTTAAGGTTTGGATCTGTCGTGGTGAGGTTTATGGCAAGCGCGATCTTGCTCCTTCTTTCACTGCTGCCAAGGAGACAGGCCGTAGAAACGACAATGCCGGTGGCAACAGAGACAAGAACTTCAAGAGAAAAAGAGCTAATCGTTAAACGTTAGAATTTAAGTAGAGATGTTACAACCAAAGAAAACCAAGTTCAGAAGACAGCAGAAAGGTCGCATGAAGGGCGAAGCTCAACGTGGCAACCAGCTGGCCTTCGGTTCTTTTGGAATAAAGTCATTAGAGAATAAATGGATTACCGGTCGTCAGATCGAGGCTGCCCGTATCGCCGTTACACGTTATATGCAACGTCAGGGTCAGGTTTGGGTTCGTATCTTCCCGGATAAGCCAATCACGAAGAAGCCTGCAGAGGTTCGTATGGGTAAAGGTAAAGGTAATCCTGAGGGATTTGTTGCGCCTGTTACTCCGGGTCGTCTGATTTTCGAGATCGAAGGTGTTCCCTTTGATATCGCTAAGGAAGCGTTGCGCCTTGCCGCACAAAAACTTCCGGTTACAACCAAGTTTGTTGTGAGACGTGATTATGACATGCAAAATCAAAATGCGTAATTGTTATGAAGATTGCAGAAATTAGAGAACTAAGCACGAAAGAGTTGCTAGAGAGAGTAGATGCAGAGGTTGCGGCCTATGATCAGAAGAAGATTAACCATAGCATCTCGCCTATGGATAATCCTTCTCAGATTAAACAGCAACGCAGATTGATTGCGCGCATGAAAACAGAATTGCGCCAGAGAGAACTTAACAACAAATAATTGAGCCTGATGGAAACTAGAAATTTAAGAAAAGAAAGAACGGGCGTGGTAACGAGCAACAAGATGGATAAAAGCATCACGGTTGCCATTAAATGGAAGGAAAAACACCCCATTTATGGAAAGTTCGTTAATAAGACGAAGAAATATCATGCTCACGACGAAAATAACGAATGCAACATTGGCGATACCGTAAAGATTATGGAGACTCGTCCTTTGAGCAAGACTAAAAGATGGAGATTAGTTCAAATAATCGAAAGGGCTAAGTAAGATGATACAACAAGAATCAAGACTAGTAGTAGCAGATAACAGTGGAGCTAAGGAAGCTTTGTGTATCCGTGTTTTGGGCGGAACGAGAAAGCGTTATGCCACTGTAGGTGATGTGATCGTAGTAGCAATCAAAAGCGTAATCCCAGCTAGCGACGTTAAGAAGGGTGCTGTTTCTAAGGCTATCATCGTTCGTACTAAGAAAGAGATCCGCCGTCCGGATGGTTCTTATATCCGTTTCGATGATAACGCTTGCGTATTATTGAATGCCGGTGGCGATATCCGTGGTAGCCGTATCTTCGGTCCGGTTGCCAGAGAGCTTCGTGCAACAAACATGAAAATTGTATCACTTGCACCTGAAGTGCTTTAATCTCGTAAAATTTAAAGTAATGAGTAAATTACATATCAAAAAAGGCGATATAGTATTTGTTAATGCCGGCGAGGACAAAGGTAAGACAGGTCGTGTTTTACAGGTACTTGTAAAAGATAATCGTGCGATTGTCGAAGGTATTAATGTGGTATCAAAGCATACCAAGCCTAATGCGAAGAATCCTCAAGGAGGAATCGAAAAGAAGGAAGCTCCTATTCATCTTTCTAACCTTAACGTGGTTGACCCGAAATCTGGTAAAGCTACACGTATCGGCCGTAAGTTGAATGAGAAGGGTGCTTTAGTGCGTTATTCTAAAAAATCAGGGGAGGAAATTAAGTAATGAGCAATACTGCCAGTCTTAAGAAAGAATACCAAGACAGAATTGTTCCTGCCTTAACGAAGGAGTTCGGTTACAAATCCGTGATGCAGGTACCTGTTTTGAAGAAAATCGTGATTAATCAGGGATTAGGTATGGCTACGGCTGACAAGAAGATCATCGATATCGCTATCAGCGAGTTGTCTACGATCACCGGTCAAAAAGCTGTCGCTACCGTATCTAAAAAGGATATCTCTAACTTTAAGTTGCGTAAGAAGATGCCGATCGGTGTGATGGTGACATTACGTCGTGAGCAGATGTACGAGTTCTTGGAGAGACTTGTTCGTGTCGCTCTTCCTCGTATCCGCGACTTCAAGGGAATTGAGAGTAAGTTAGACGGAAGAGGCAATTATACACTCGGTATTCAGGAACAAATCATTTTTCCTGAAATAAATATCGATAATATTACCAAAATATTGGGAATGAATATTACCTTTGTGACCTCTGCGAAAACAGACGAAGAAGGTTATGCTCTTTTGAGAGAATTTGGATTGCCTTTTAAAAACGGAAAAAAAGACTAAGTAGTTATGGCTAAGGAATCAATGAAGGCCCGTGAGGTTAAAAGAGCAAAGCTTGTTGCTAAGTATGCCGCTAAAAGAGCTCAGCTTAAGGCAGAAGGTAACTATGAGGCTTTGCAGGCTTTACCTAAAAATGCTTCTCCTGTACGTTTGCACAACCGTTGCAAGATTACAGGACGTCCGAAAGGGTATGTACGCCAGTTCGGTATTTCTCGTATCCAATTGCGTGAAATGGCATCTAATGGTTTAATCCCGGGTGTAAAGAAAGCAAGTTGGTAAGAGTTTTTTTAGTTTAAATATTGTCCGGGTGGCCGGATCAATTTAATTAATTATTTATATGACAGATCCTATTGCAGATTATTTGACAAGATTGCGTAACGCAATCAAAGCGAAGCACAGAGTTGTTGAGGTGCCGGCGTCAAATTTAAAGAAAGAGATCACTAAGATCCTTTTCGACAAGGGCTACATTCTTAATTTTAAGTTTGTAGAGGATGGTCCTCAAGGTACGATCAAGATCGCCTTGAAGTATGACCTAGTAAACAAAGTTAATGCGATTAAGAAACTTGAGAGAGTTTCTACGCCCGGTTTGCGTAAGTACACTGGTTACAAAGAAATGCCGAGAGTATTGAATGGTTTAGGTATTGCTGTTCTTTCTACTTCTAAAGGTGTGATGACTGACAAAGAGGCCCGCGATCTGAAGATCGGTGGCGAGGTATTATGTTACGTTTATTAATTAGGAGGGAAGAAGAATGTCAAGAATAGGAAAATTACCAATTCATGTACCGGCTGGTGTTACAGTTACAATTAAGGATAATGTAGTAACAGTTAAAGGCCCTAAAGGTGAACTTGTACAGGAAGTGAATCCTGATATTAACGTTACTTTGGAAGACGGAGTTATCCATTTAACAAGACCTACTGATGATAAGAATCATCGTGCGTTACACGGTTTGTATCGCTCTTTGATCAACAACATGGTTGTTGGCTGCTCAGAGGGATATAAGAAGGAGCTTGAGTTAGTAGGTGTTGGTTACCGTGTTTCAAATACAGGTCAGTTATTGGATCTTTCTTTAGGTTATACTCACAATATCTATTTGCAGTTGCCGAAGGAAGTGAAAGTTGAGACGAAGTCTGAGAGAAATAAGAACCCTCTTATTATCCTTGAATCGGCTGACAAACAATTATTAGGTCAGATTTGCGCGAAGATCCGTTCATTCAGAATGCCTGAACCGTATAAAGGTAAGGGTATTAAGTTCGTGGGTGAAGAGATTCGTAGAAAGTCTGGTAAGTCAGCAGGTAAGTAATCTACGTAAACTGAAATTATCATGACAACGAAGCTAGAAAGAAGATTAAAAATAAAAGCAGGCGTACGCGGCAAAATCTCAGGAACTACTGAGCGTCCGCGCCTGACTGTGTTTAGAAGCAACAAGCAAATCTACGCACAGGTGATAGATGATACTACAGGCAAGACTTTAGCCGCTGCTTCATCTTTGAAATTAGATGTTAAGGCTCCGAAAAAGGAGATCGCTGCTAAGGTTGGTGAATTAATCGCTAAAGGCGCTCAGGAGGCTGGCGTTCAGACAGTGGTTTTCGACCGTAATGGTTACCTGTATCACGGGAGAATTAAAGAATTAGCAGATGCTGCACGTAACGGCGGCCTTAAATTTTAATGAAGATGGCAAATAATAGAGTTAAATCGACCAACGACTTAGAGTTGAAGGACAGACTGGTTGCAATCAACCGTGTAACTAAGGTTACAAAAGGTGGACGTACATTCAGTTTTGCTGCTATCGTTGTAGTAGGAAACGAGGATGGTATCGTTGGCTGGGGATTAGGTAAAGCCGGTGAGGTAACGACAGCTATCGCTAAAGGTGTAGAAGCAGCTAAGAAGAACTTGATCAAGGTTCCGGTACACAAAGGTACGATCCCTCACGAACAATTAGCTAAATTCGGTGGTGCTCAAGTGCTGATTATACCGGCATCTCACGGTACCGGTGTTAAGGCTGGTGGTGCTATGCGTGCCGTATTGGAGAGCGTAGGTATTACAGACGTTTTGGCAAAATCTAAAGGTTCTTCCAACCCTCATAACTTGGTGAAAGCTACTATCGCTGCGCTAGGTGAGTTGAGAAGCCCGTTCGATGTTGCTCAGAACAGAGGTGTTGCTGTTGAAAAAGTATTTAGAGGTTAATTAGGGAGGATAAGTTTATGGCGACTATTAAAGTAAAGCAAGTTAAAAGTAGAATTAAATGCCCGAAAGACCAAAAGAGAACGCTTGACGCACTAGGGCTGAGAAAGATGAACCAGATTGTAGAGCATGAAGCTAATCCGGCGATCTTAGGTATGGTTGAGAAAGTGAAACATTTGGTTTCTGTAGAAAAGTAATAATTGGTTGAAAAAATAAATTATACGATATGAATTTATCAAATTTAAAACCGGCTGAAGGATCTACCAAGACCAGAAAAAGAATCGGACGTGGTCCGGGTTCAGGATTAGGCGGAACTTCAACAAGAGGTCATAAAGGTGCCAAGTCTAGATCTGGCTACAAGAACAAGATTGGTTTCGAAGGTGGTCAGATGCCTATTCAAAGACGTTTGCCTAAATTCGGTTTCAAGAATATTAACCGTGTAGAATATAAAGCTATTAATATCGATACTTTGCAACAAATGGCAGAGGCTAAGCAATTGACTAAGATTGGTATTAATGAATTGATGGAGGCTGGTTTCATCTCTTCTTCTCAAGTGGTTAAAATTCTTGGTAACGGTAGCTTGACCGCTAAGTTAGAGGTTGAGGCTCACGCTTTCTCTAAGAGCGCAGAGGCAGCTATCCAAGCCGCAGGTGGAACAGTCGTTAAACTCTAAGTCATGAGAGCTGTTGAAACAATCAAGAATATCTGGAAGATTGAGGATCTGAGAAATCGGATCCTCACCACTCTTTTATTGGTGGCTATATACCGTTTTGGTACGTATGTAGTGCTTCCGGGTATCGATCCCAAAGCGTTGACCGCTTTACAGGAGCAGACAAGAGGCGGATTGCTTGCACTGTTGGATATGTTCTCAGGTGGAGCCTTTTCTAACGCATCTATTTTTGCGTTGGGAATCATGCCATATATCTCCGCTTCAATTGTTATGCAGTTGTTAGCCATCGCAGTTCCTTCTTTCCAAAAATTGCAGAGAGAGGGTGAGAGTGGCCGTAGAAAAATCAATCAGTGGACTCGTTACTTGACGATAGCGATCTTGTTATTCCAAGGTCCTACTTACTTGGTGAATTTAAGCGTTCAGCTTAAGGCTGCCGGCGCTGCTTTACCGGGTGGTATTTGGTTCACGATCTCATCTACGATCATCTTGGCTGCGGGAAGTATGTTTATCTTATGGCTAGGTGAAAGAATTACAGATAAAGGTGTTGGAAATGGTATTTCATTTATCATTTTAGTTGGTATTATAGCCCGTCTGCCGCACTCTTTGTTCCAAGAATTCGTTTCTAGAACAAGTGAGAAAACCGGTGGTCTGGTTATGTTCTTATTTGAGATGCTGTTCCTTTTGCTTGTTATCGCTGGTGCGATTTTATTGGTACAAGGTACTCGTAAGGTCCCCGTGCAATACGCAAAAAGGATTATCGGTAATAAACAATATGGTGGCGCACGTCAGTATATCCCTTTGAAGGTGAATGCCGCTAACGTAATGCCTATCATCTTCGCTCAGGCGATCATGTTTATTCCTATCTCAATTATAGGTTTCTCTAGTACGGGAGAGCAGAGCGGTTTTTGGGCTGCTTTCATGGATAATACGGGATTTTGGTACAACTTCGTGTTTGCGGTGTTGATTATCCTGTTTACGTATTTCTATACGGCTATCACGATCAATCCGACCCAGATGTCAGATGATTTGAAGAGAAACAATGGTTTTATTCCGGGTGTGAAACCGGGTAAGAATACCAAAGACTATCTGGATACCATTATGGACCGTATTACTTTGCCGGGTGCTTTTTTCCTTGCGTTGGTTGCTATCATGCCCGCTTTCGCTAGAATTGCCGGTGTAAGTATGGAGTTCTCCCAATTCTTTGGTGGTACATCTTTGTTGATTTTGGTTGGTGTGGTGTTGGATACATTGCAGCAAGTTGAAAGTCATTTGCTAATGCGTCATTATGACGGTTTGTTGAAGTCAGGAAGAATTAAAGGCCGTACAGGCTCTGTTGCCGCTTATTAATAGAATGATCTATTTAAAGACAGATGAAGAGATTGAGTTGATGCGTGAGGCTAATCAACTGGTGGGTAAGACACTTGGCGAGGTAGCTAAGCATATTGTCCCCGGAGTCTCCACACTTCAACTTGATAAGATTGCGGAAGAGTTCATTAGAGATAATGGTGCTGTTCCGGCTTTTTTGGGATATGGTGGTTTCCCTAATTCAATATGTGCCTCAGTGAATGATCAGGTGGTGCATGGTATTCCTTCTTCTAAGATGATCTTGAAAGAGGGTGACGTGATCTCTGTGGATTGTGGGACGATATTGAATGGTTTTGTCGGTGACTCCGCTTACACTTTCTGTGTAGGTGAGGTTGCGCCGGAAGTGAAGAAATTGTTGAAAGCGACGAAGGATTCACTTTATTTAGGTATCCAATGTGCTGTTGAAGGTCACCGTTTGGGTGATATCAGTAATGCGATTCAGACTTATTGCGAGTCTCAAGGTTACTCTGTCGTAAGAGAGCTGGTGGGACATGGTATAGGTCGGAAAATGCATGAGGAACCGGAAGTGCCTAATTATGGCAGACGTGGATGCGGACCGTTATTGCGTAACGGAATGTGTATCTGCATCGAGCCGATGATCAACATGGGAAGCAAGAACGTTGCATTTGAGAAAGACGGATGGACGGTTCGCACAAAGGACAGAAAGCCTTCTGCTCATTTCGAGCATTGTATCGCTATACGTCCGGATGGTCCCCAGATCTTATCTTCATTTAAGTTTTTAGAGGAAGTTCTAGGAGAAAACGCAATTTAATTGGATTTATATGGCTAAACAATCAGCAATAGAGAAAGATGGAGTAATTGTAGAAGCATTGTCAAACGCGATGTTTCGTGTAGAATTGGAGAACGGACATGAAATTACCGCTCATATCTCAGGAAAGATGCGTATGCATTACATTAAGATCCTTCCGGGGGATAAGGTAAGAGTAGAAATGTCTCCGTATGATCTATCGAAAGGTAGAATTGCTTTTAGATACAAATAAAATTAAACACGATATGAAAGTAAGAGCATCTTTAAAGAAGCGTACACCTGAGTGCAAGATAGTAAGAAGAAAGGGTCGCTTATACGTAATTAACAAGAAAAATCCTAAGTATAAACAACGTCAAGGATAATTTATTATTTTTGCAAAATAATCTAAGTAAGTAATATGGCTATAAGAATAGTTGGTGTAGACTTGCCACAAAATAAAAGAGGAGAAATCGCTTTGACTTATATCTATGGTATTGGTCGTAGCGCTGCAAAATCCGTATTAGATAAGGCTGGGGTTGATCGTGATATCAAAGTTAAGGATTGGACAGACGATCAAGCCGCAAAGGTTCGTGAAGTCATTGGCGCTGAGTACAAGGTTGAAGGTGACCTTCGTTCAGAAGTTCAGTTGAACATCAAGCGTCTGATGGATATTGGTTGCTACAGAGGAGTTCGTCATCGCCTTGGTTTGCCTTTGAGAGGCCAAAGCACGAAGAACAACGCTCGTACTCGTAAGGGTAAGAAGAAAACTGTTGCAAATAAGAAAAAAGCTACTAAATAATAAGAGTTAATATGGCAAAGAAAACAGTCGCAGCAAAGAAGAGAAACGTAAAAGTTGACGCTTACGGTCAAGCTCATATTCATTCTTCTTTTAACAACATTATTGTGTCTTTAGCGAATAGCGAAGGACAAGTAATCAGCTGGTCTTCCGCTGGTAAGATGGGATTCAGAAGCTCTAAGAAGAATACTCCTTATGCAGCTCAGATGGCAGCACAGGATTGCGCTAAAGTAGCTTATGATCTTGGTTTAAGAAAGGTGAAAGTATTCGTTAAGGGTCCGGGTAACGGTCGTGAGTCCGCTATCAGAACGATCCATGGCGCAGGTATCGAGGTAACAGAAATCGTTGATGTTACACCGCTTCCTCATAACGGATGTCGTCCTCCGAAAAAGAGAAGAGTATAATTAATTATAGTTTCTTAAACATTGAATCCGGAATTGTGAATAGATTGCATATTGACCTTATCCTCTCTGTAATCGCGGCTGCACGGTTCCAGATTCAAACAGAACATTTAAAAAAATAAAAAAATGGCAAGATATACTGGACCAAGAACAAGAATTGCCCGTAAGTTTGGTGAGGCAATATTCGGTGCGGATAAAGTTCTTTCTAAGAAGAACTATCCTCCTGGACAACATGGTAACTCCAGAAAAAGAAAGACTTCTGAATACGGTATCCAGCTTCGTGAGAAGCAAAAAGCAAAATACACTTATGGCGTATTGGAGAAGCAATTTAGAAACTTATTCGAAAAAGCTTCACGCTCTAAAGGTATTACCGGTGAGGTGCTTCTTCAATTGTTAGAAGGCCGTCTTGACAATATGGTTTATCGTTTGGGTATGGCCCCGACAAGAGCCGCAGCTCGTCAGTTGGTTTCTCATCGTCACATTACAGTAGACGGAAGTGTTGTAAACATTCCTTCTTACTCTGTAAAACCCGGTCAGGTTATTGGTGTTAGAGAAAAATCTAAATCCATGGAGGTTATTGCCGACGCATTGTCAGGCTTCAACCACAGCAAGTATCCTTGGATTGAGTGGGATCAGTCTTCAATGAGCGGAAAATTACTGCATCTGCCGGAAAGAACTGACATTCCTGAAAACATTAAAGAGCAGTTGATCGTAGAATTGTATTCTAAATAATAATTGATTTCCATGGCGATATTAGCATTTCAAAAACCCGATAAAGTATTAATGTTGGAAGCGGACAATTTCTTCGGAAAGTTTGAATTTCGTCCGTTGGAACCCGGCTATGGTATTACAATAGGTAATGCTTTACGTCGTATTCTCCTGTCGTCACTTGAAGGTTTTGCTATTACATCCATTAAGATCGACGGGGTTGACCATGAATTTGGTACAATCCCGGGTGTTATCGAGGATGTAACAAACATTATCTTGAATCTGAAGCAAGTTCGTTTCAAGCATATCGTAGACGACATCGAGAATGAAAAAGTGAGTATTACTGTTTCGGGTTCGGAAGTGTTCAAAGCCGGTGATATTGGTAAGCAACTGACTGGATTCGAGATCTTGAATCCAGATTTGGTTATTTGCCGCTTGGATCCGACCGCAAGTTTCCAGATTGAATTGACTATTAATAAAGGTCGCGGTTATGTACCCGCAGATGAGAACAGAGACCCGAACGCAGATATGCATGTGATCGCTATCGACTCTATCTTCACTCCGATACGTAACGTAAAATATTCAATCGAGAACTTCCGTGTTGAACAGAAGACGGACTACGAGAAGTTGGTTCTTGAAATAGCCACAGATGGTTCTATTCATCCGAAGGAAGCGTTGAAGGAAGCAGCGAAGATTCTGATTCATCATTTCATGTTGTTCTCAGATGAAAAGATTGCGATCGAGACAGCGGATACTGAAGGCAATGAAGAGTTCGATGAAGAAGTACTTCATATGCGTCAGTTGCTTAAGAGCAAGCTGGCTGATATGGACCTTTCCGTTCGTGCATTGAATTGCTTAAAGGCCGCAGATGTTGAAACATTAGGTGAGTTGGTTAAGTTCAATAAGAATGATTTGTTGAAATTCCGTAACTTCGGTAAGAAGTCGCTCACTGAACTTGATGAACTGCTTGAGAGCTTGAACCTTTCATTCGGTATGGATATCACAAAATATAAATTAGATAAAGAGTAAGTAAACGATGAGACATAATAAGAAATTCAATCATTTAGGTCGTACAAATACTCACCGTGACGCAATGCTTTCGAATATGGCTTGTTCTTTGATCAAGCATAAGAGAATCTTTACTACGACAGCAAAGGCAAAAGCGCTACGTAAGTATGTAGAACCACTTATCACGAAGTCTAAGGAGGATACAACTCACTCTAGACGTGTGGTATTTAGCAATTTGCAAGACAAATTTGCTGTAACAGAGTTGTTCAAGGAAATTGCTCAGAAGATCGGTGATCGTCCGGGTGGTTATACCAGAATCATCAAGACTGGTAACCGTTTAGGTGACAACGCAGCTATGTGCTTTATTGAGTTAGTAGACTATAACGAAAATATGTTGAAGGATACAGCCGCTAAGAAAGCTCCTAAAACAAGACGTTCTCGTAAAAAAGCAACAGCAGCGGTTACTGAGGCTCCTGCAGCTGAAGCAGCTAGCGAGGAAAAAGCAGCTGAATAAGCAAGTTTTTTACAATCATATAAGAAAAGCGATTCGTATCACACGGATCGCTTTTTTTGTTTATTAGCGAATTGATAAATTTGATGAGTTATAAGGAACATTCCTTGCTTGGCTATTGTTATATTTGTGAAAAAGAAAAGTAAGACATCATTGAACAACTAATAAAACAAATATAGTAATATGGAAATTGTAAAAGTAGTAGGTAGAGAGATCCTTGATTCACGTGGCAACCCGACAGTAGAAGTAGATGTACATTTGGCTTCCGGCGCATTTGGTCGTGCGGCTGTACCCTCTGGCGCCTCTACCGGCGAGAACGAGGCTATCGAGTTACGTGATGGCGATAAAAATCGTTACGGTGGTAAAGGTGTTCTTCGTGCCGTGGATAATGTAAATAAGGTAATCGCTCCCGCCATTTTAGGTATGAGCGCCTTGAATCAAAGAGAGATAGACCATAAGTTGCTGGATTTGGATGGTACAAAGACAAAATCAAATCTAGGAGCTAACGCTATGTTAGGTGTATCGCTTGCCGTAGCGAAGGCAGCGGCTAATTATCTGGATCTGCCTTTATATCGTTATATCGGAGGAACAAATACTTATGTGTTGCCGGTTCCTATGATGAACATTATCAATGGAGGTTCTCACTCCGACGCTCCGATCGCCTTTCAAGAATTCATGATCCGTCCGGTAGGTGCGAAGAGTTTCCGTGAGGGGCTTCGTATGGGCGCAGAGGTTTTCCATGCGTTGAAGAAAGTATTGCACGATCGGGGCTTGAGCACGGCTGTAGGTGATGAGGGCGGTTTCGCTCCGGCATTGAATGGTACGGAAGATGCCTTGAATTCTATTATGGCCGCTATCAAAGCCGCTGGATATGAGCCGGGCAAGGATGTGACGATAGCCATGGATTGCGCTGCTTCCGAGTTTTATCACGATGGTGTGTATGATTATACGAAATTCGAGGGTGAGAAAGGCGCTAAGCGTAACGCCCAGCAACAAGTCGCTTATCTGAGTGAGTTGGTGAATAAATACCCGATTGATTCTATCGAGGATGGTATGGACGAGAATGACTGGGCCGGTTGGCAAATGCTAACCTCCACGCTAGGCGGAAAATGCCAGTTGGTAGGTGATGACCTGTTCGTTACAAACGTAGAGTTCTTGAAGAAAGGTATCGAGAAGGGTTGCGCGAACTCCATCTTGATCAAGGTAAATCAGATCGGTACATTGAGCGAGACATTAGACGCTATCGAGATGGCCCACCGTAATGGCTACACATCCGTGACTTCCCACCGTTCCGGTGAGACAGAGGACGCTACGATCGCAGATATCGCCGTAGCTACCAACAGCGGACAGATCAAGACCGGCTCATTGAGCCGCTCCGATCGTATGGCGAAATACAACCAGTTGCTTCGTATCGAGGAGGAATTGGGTTCCTTAGCTGTTTATGGTTATAAGACTTATAAGAAGTGAAAAAACGGGGCAAGCCTACTAATCGATAGCCGGCCTGCCCCTAACATTTAATGATTATAAATCTATTGCCCTAAATAAGAGAGTGAATGTTGTATCTCTTCTCTAGAGACCGAGAAGTTCCTGTTCCCGGCCAATTTATTTAATACGAGTGTGCCTATGTTTTCTGCGCTTTCCTTATCCGGGAACGCAATTACCGTATCAATAGAGGGAATGGTGGGTTGGTAAATCAACACCTTTCCGTTCATCCTAATCTGGTACCCCCAGCCATCCCCCGATTGAAACGTTTGCAACTCCAGTTGCCGCCCGGGAGAAGACCCCATTTCTTCACCCCGGAAAAAAGATAAATAAAACAGTAATACCGGCAGTACCACTAGGCCCGGTACGAACCAAGCCCGTCCTTTCTTAGTACTCATCATCGTCATATTCATTCGGGTGAAGTTCCCAAATATCATCAAATTGAGTGGTACCACTTTTGCCGGATACTACGAATCCTTTCTCGCCAGAGGAGAAAGATGCTGTCGCCGTACGGGCAGTTCCCTTGAATTTAGCCACGTTTTCCCATAGATCGGTGGCCGGATAATATTTCCAAGTGTCGCTACGTAGGCTTCCGCTCTCACCGCAAGTCAGATAAGCGGCTCCATCAATCACGAAAGCAACCCCGTTCGTACGTGTGATCGTATAATCATCGTCATAATCCTCGTCCGAGGAATCCGATATATCCCTAAGTTGGGTCCATGATTCCGTGCTGGGATCGAATTTCCAGAAATCGTCTACATATTCGCCGTTATTTTGTCCGCAACATACATAAGCGATTCCATTTATCACGAAGCTGGTAGCGCCCTGACGCTTTGTCCCGCCGATACTGATCGTTTGCGTCCAGCTATTTGCCGCCGGATTAAAGGCATAAAAGTCTTTTAGGTAATTCCCGTCGTATCCGCATCCGATATACGCTTTACCGTTTACCCCGAAGGCCACGGCTCCATATCGGCCCGAGCCGGGGAAATCCGCTTTCTGTGCCCACGTATTGGTGGTCGGGTTAAATTCCCAGAAGTCATTCAAGTAATTGGTACCGTCGTATCCGGTTCCCAGATATCCCTTTTCATCTACCGCCATAGCTACGGCCGAATTGCGGGCGGTTCCGGGAAAGTCCGCCTTTTGCGTCCAAGTATCTCGTTCCATATCATATTCCCAACAATCCGATAAACGATTTTTTCCGTCGTTTCCGCAAATCAGATATCCTTTGTTACCGATCGTGAAAGAGGAGGCGTAATTTCGCGCCAATCCGTCCATGTCAGAGACACGGTACCACTTACCGATCAAATCATCGTCATCATCATCACTGCAAGCGCTGATGATGACAGGAAGAAAAGCGATCAAGAATACAAGAATCCTTTTGTGTATCATTCTAACTACGTGTTTTGTTTTTACGGAAGCAAAAGAACGAGGGTTTTACGAGACCCACAAATTAAATCGGTAAACATACGGTTTTTATCGGTGAATAAGCCGGATTTATAGGTTAGGGCCTCGAATGGTTTTGAAATCGGTTTCATCTTCAGTATCGGGCCGTTTACAGAGGAAACCGGTGGGTTCATGGGTTTATCTTGCCGGGTTTTGCGCTAAATACGTTCTTTGCCATCGGATTGATAAAAGATTATTCGCTTATTAAATAAGAAGTATGGTTAGAACATTCTTTGCTTTGGGGTGCTTGATGCTCTGTCTGGGACTGTTTTCCTGTTATGACGAGAACGGTACGTATGGCAGCGATCTGGTGGACTCCGCTTTCCGTAACGTTCGTATAGATACCAGCACGGTCGTAGTGACCTCGGTATTGATCGACTCGTTGGAGACATCCGGTAAGAACGTCGCTTTGGTAGGCCGGTACAAACATTCATTATGGGGAGTCGTCTCGTCGCATAGCTTTATCGCTTATGAGAGACCGAGCTATGGGACTGATCCGGACGAGACAGTCGTACTGGACTCGCTAGTCCTGTCTCTCGCTTTCGATGGTCGCTTTGTAGGGGACACAACCCTCCAACAAACCCTCTCGATTTATCAGCTAACGGAGAAGATCGTCTTAAACGATAACGGGTACTTATATAATAATAGCAGTGTCTCTTACGCTCCCGAGGCTTTGGCGGTCTGCTCATTTAAACCGAAGCCGAAGGGCGGGGAGAAACTGGAAGTCCGTCTTCCCGATGCGCTAGGGCAAGACCTCTTGTCCCGTTTTCATGCGCAGGATCAAGCGGTGTCCGAGGATCGCTTTGAGGACTATTTCAAGGGGGTGGCGATCGTGCCGGACTTGGCGGGAAGTGAGTCTCTGCTGACTTTCACGGTAGCCGATTCCTCCGCCGCTTTAGTCCTGCATTATCATTTATCCGATGAGCTTTCCACGGAGAAGGAATTATGGTTCTTCCCAAATACGGATACCCAGTTCAATCATATCGACCATGACCGTAGTGGAACGGATATGGCAGGATATCCGATGAAAGGAGTGGAGATACCTTCGGCTGAGCTTAGTAACCGGGGCGTATTATTCGGAGGCTTGGGTTGGTATACCCGTCTGGAATTCCCGTATTTGAATAATCTGATGCAACAAGGCACGCAAGTGGAGATCGAGAGCGCTTTACTTAAGATTTATCCCGAGCAAGGTACTTATTCGGATTACAATACCTTGTCGGACAGCCTCTACCTATATATCGCCGATGAGAATAATGTGGTGACGGATGCCGTGACCGATTATCTCGGTTCCGAGGTTCAACGAGGTACGCTATTGGAAGACAATACGTTTAACGAGAACACCTATTATTATTTCGACGTGACTCAATTCATGCAAGAGGAGCTAGGTGCCTTTGGCATGTATAAGCATAATCTTCAGTTGGTTTTTAATAGTGATGATTACACCGGCACGTTCAAGAACTTGACGTTTAACGATCAGGGAGGACGTAACCCGGTCACCCTACAACTCATTTATAAGGTCTATGAAAGTTACTAGATACCTTCTTTACCCTTGCCTCTTGATGGCGGCAAGCGCATCCGCGCAGAATGCGATGACTTCCTCACCTTACTCGATGTTTGGACTGGGTGAGATGGCTTCCGGTTTATATGGTCAAAATACCTCGATGGCGGGTGTCACTGTCGGCATGCGGGAAGGGATGCTGATGAATATAGAGAATCCTGCCGGATTGACGGCGTTGGATAGTTGTAAGTTGTTCGCTGAGGCATCTGCCTTCGTGAAGAATGAGCGATACCGCTCAGACGGGAGCTCTAGCAACGCATTCACCGGAAATTTCTCCGCTTTCTCATTGGGAGGGCGTATCATGCGACGGTGGTATATGTCCGTCGGGGTAACTCCTTATAGTTTCGTTGGGTATTATTTTAAGTCCTCGCAAGAGTTGGAAGGATCTCCCGGAACCTTTGTAACCAGTACGTTTTCGGGGACAGGCGGGCTTTCCAAGGCTTTCCTTTCCCAGGGATTTTTATTGACCAAGCATCTATCGGTCGGTATGAATCTTAATTTTATCTTTGGAAATATGACGCAGAATGAGATACAAAGTGCGATGACAGTGTCAAGGGAGATGTCCGGCCGCTCTTTTTACGCCGATTTCGGTTTACAATATCATCGTCCGATCGCCCGGGAAACCTTTCTAACGGTCGGCGCCATTTACGGCTATAAGCAACGGATCTCATTGAAAAACACGGTGACGGTGACGGGAAGCAGCACGGAAACCCCCTATAACCAGAAAAGGGTGACACAATATCTACCTCAATATATAGGTATCGGTAGCTCATTGGCGCATAAGAAATGGACGTATGCGTTGGACTATCTGTTCCGGCAATACGGGGTATTGAACTCGGGCGATAGCCGGGTAGAGTTCCGGGATTCGCATGAGCTACGCTTGGGCGTATGCTATTTCCCGAATGGATTTAGCTCCAGCAGTTATTGGAAACGGATGTCTTATAAAGCGGGTGTTTCCGTTTCCACGCCTTACCTGCGGTTGAAAGGACAATCCGGCGGGGCGTATCGGGTAAGCGTCGGCTTGGGATTACCCGTCCTGAATGGCCGTATCAATACGGCGTTTTATTACGATCGTCTCCAATTGCAAGGGAATGCGTTGCGAAGAGATATCATGGGCTTTACGGTGACCTATACATTATGTCTTATGCTGATATAGGTAGACACATTCAATAACAATAAAATGTGTAATTATTATGCGCAAAAAACATGAGCATTACAGCGAAGAAGAGAAATTGCATCTTCTTCATTCTTATTATCAATC